>CBDUWS010000213.1:0-3924 GCA_965370985.1 uncultured bacterium | reverse complement strand
TTCACGGAAGCTCAGACAAAAACGATGGTACAGCCAGACGGCGTGACTGATGATTGCGGAAGGAAACCGGTGACGTTGGTAGCTGGGTGTTGGCTTTTTCATGCTGCCCAGTCTGCCAAAAGCCAGTTAAATTGACAATACCGAATTTATTGATAAATATGGGCACCTACCCGAAACTAAAAAAATGGAAGTCCTCAATCGGATTATCGAAGTGTTATCCCCTTGCCTTCGATGGTCGAATAATGAGGAAGAAATGGTATTAAAAGGGTAATCTGACTCTATGGTGAAGTCCACTCATTTGACCTCATCTCTGTTTGGGTATATTGTGAAGATACGCCGTATGAATCCACGTTGACATCCTATCCCTCGCACCGATTTTTCTCCGTGCGTCCGATTTCTCCTGTCTACGCTCGTTACGCCTAACTTCTTCTCAGCAATCGCTGGGGTGTTTTCCCGTCGATTGTAACGCCTGTCATCAGATCAGGTTTCTGAAGCGTTCATTCCTGACCGTCCCGGTCAAAGAACGGAGTTGAGTTCATGTACCCGTTTGAGGTCCTGTTAGGACTGATGTTTCTATTTTGGTGTTCTGCAGTAATGGCGACTTTCCTGGAGAATGAGCCCAAGCCCGCATTGAGTAAATTCTAAGGAACCTTTCGATGCTATTTCTATTAAGCTGAAATGAGGCCAACTCTAATTTGGCCTTAGCCAAACCTGACAGTTAGCATTTAACATTCTCGGAAATTTTAGGAAAAATATCACCTTGATCAACACGAGGCAAAAGATGAATGTGCTCCATGTCGCGACGCTCAACCGGCCGATCAGGCAGGACTTGGGTTACGGTCCTATTGAAACGGTGGTGTATAACCTCGATAAGGGATTGCATGAATTAGGTCACCGTTCGATTGTGGCTTGTTCAGGTGATTCCCAGGTTGTCGGAGAGCAGTTCACGACCATTGAAAATAGCTTCAGTGAGTACTGCACTGATCACACACTCGTGAAGCAGGAACAGATGCTCCGACACCTTGTTCTGTCACTTCAAAGAGCGCAACGAGGTGATATTGATGTCATTCACATGCATGATGCGGACATGGCGGAATATATGTTTAACGGAGTGTGTCATAGTCCTGTTCCCATTGTGATGACGCTTCATGTGCAGGCAGAAGACCATGGAGGATTCACGCGATGGAATGAAACGCTCATTTCGTCCTCAAGCGCATATTTTGTCCCAATCAGTGAATTTCAACGATCGCAGCATCAGGGATTAATCAACGGGCAGAAGGTTATTCATCACGGCATTGATGTGGAAGACTACCCATTCAACAGTCATTCCAGTAAGCAAGACTATTTGTTTTCGATTGGAAGAATCACTCTAGATAAAGGACAGGATATCGCTATCGAGATTGCGAAAAAAACAGGCTCTCGCCTTATTCTAGCCGGCAATGTCCAGAACAAAGAAAAAGACCGTGAATTTTTCAAGAAATTAAAACATTCAATTGATCTTGTGGCTGACGTGGCCCAACCGTTCACTGGAAGCGATTACTATGAAGACGTCATGAAGCCCATTCTGGACTCTGATAAGCAGATCATCTATATCGGAGAAGTGGATAGCGCTCAGAAAAAGCTGTGGTATCAGCATGCGCGGGCGACACTCTTTCCTATTCAATGGGGCGAACCCTTTGGGCTCGTGCTCATTGAATCCATGGCCTGCGGCACCCCGGTGCTGGCCTTTCATAAGGGTTCGGTTCCCGAAATTGTTGTTCATGGGAAAACGGGTTTCGTGGTGGATTCCATCCATCACATGACGGAGGCCGTGAAAGCCATACACCTTATTGATCCGAGTGACTGTCGCCAGCACGTGAAAGACAATTTCTCAATCCTTAGTATGGCCGGGAAATATTCTGAATTGTATACGTGTATTGTCGATGAAAGGACGTTATGCCTAAAGACATCCCTGTCAGTAACGGGTCTTTCTTAATAAATTTTGATTCGGATTATCAGATCCGGGATGTGTATTTTCCTTTTATTGGGCAGGAAAACCATGCCAGCAGACATCCCTTCCTCTTCGGTGTATGGGCGGATGGACAGTACTCTTGGATGGGCCCGGAATGGGAAAAAGATTTACGCTATCAAAATGAGAGTCTTGTCACGGAGGTCTTGCTGAAAAATGAGGCTTTGGGTTTGGAACTCCGATGCTCAGATGTGGTGGATTTTGAATTAAATATCTACATCAAAAAAATCGAGATAAGCAATCTTCAAGATAAACGCCGCCGAGTCCGGCTCTTTTTTAGTCATAACTTTAAACTGTATGGCAATAACATCGGGGGCACCGCATATTTCGATCCCCGGAGTTGTTCGATTATTCATTACAAAAACCATCGATACTTCCTGATGAGTTGTTGGGCACATGACCAATGGGGTGTGCAACATTTTGCCTGCGGAAAAAAAGACGTCTCGGGAGGTCTGGAGAACGTTCAAGAGATAGAGAACGGAGAACTGAGCGGGGAAGCTTCTGCATGGGGTTCGCCTCATTCCACCCTTGGCATTTGGCTGGAATTGCCCGCCAAGGGTACCACCACCGCGTATTATTGGATAGCGGCGGGTATGACCTATTCCGAAGTTGCCAAGCTTAATTTGGATGTCCACAGCATCACGCCGAAAGAACTCCTCAAGCGTACGTCCAAATACTGGAAAACATGGATACGTAAAGATGGGTTGCAGCTCCAGGGCTTGCCAAAATCCGTGGCCGACGTGTTTTATCGAAGCCTGCTGATCTTACGAACACAAATCGACAACCACGGAGCCATTATTGCCGCCAATGATTCGGATATTGTTCGTTTTGGAAAAGATACTTATTCGTATATGTGGGGGCGGGATGGGGCATTTGTGGCCGCCGCGTTAGCCAAAGCCGGGTACTCGCATGTGTGTATGAAATATTTTGACTTTTGCGCCCGAGTGTTATCGGAGGAAGGCTATTTATTCCAGCATTATAATCCGGACGGGTCCCTTGCGAGTAATTGGCATTCCTGGTTAGTCGCTGGCAAAGAGGTCCTTCCCATTCAGGAAGATTCAACCGCGTTGACTCTTTGGGCACTGTGGATACATTACCAGAGTTTGGAGGACGTCGAATTTATTCGGCATCTCTACAGCCCGCTCATTAAAAAAGCGGCTGACTTTTTAGTCAGGTACCGGGACCCTCAAACCTTATTGCCGTTACCTTCCTATGATCTTTGGGAAGAGCGTTACGCCCTGCATGCCTATACCGTGGCATCGGTGATTGCCGGTCTCCGGGCCGCAGCGAATTTTGCAAACCTCTTTCAGGATACCTCCCTGGCTGAAAAGTATGATTCCGTGGCCGATGAAATGACGGAGGGGGTGAGCCAACACCTGTACCATAAGGGCCTCAAGCGATTTGCTCGTTCGGGTTCCAGAATAGAGGGGGGGTATCAACTTGATGAAGTCATTGATATCAGCCTCTTAAGTTTGGCAACTCTTGGAATTTATCATCCCAAAGATCCACGAATGATTGCAACAGCCACAGCAGTGCGCGAGCAGCTGTGGCTTAAAACTCCTGTTGAAGGATGCGCCAGATACCAGGGTGATGTCTATCAGCGAACGGATGATAGTCCCCAAGACATTCCCGGGAATCCATGGTTTATTTCAACACTCTGGCTGGCAGAATATTGTATCGATAAAGCAGAGAATCAGCAGGAGCTTCAAGCGGCCCTTCCGTATTTTGAATGGTGTGGAAAAAATGCGCTCCCTTCGGGCGTCCTTGCCGAGCAGATCCACCCCGTCAACGGTTCACCTCTTTGTGTTTCCCCTCTCACCTGGAGTCACTCCGCTTTTGTGTGGACGGTTCTGCGATATTCCGAAAAGGAAGAGACCCTTAAAGAATGTTAGTCCTCAAAAAGGCGCAATAAATCC
>CBDUWS010000212.1:0-3929 GCA_965370985.1 uncultured bacterium | reverse complement strand
GAGCATTGTTCCTGGGGCATATGGCGTCAGCAATCGCCAAGATTATTTCCCCTTACCTTGCGAAGTCCTCGACCTTCCATAATAATGAATCTATAGCTTGTTTCTTGACGACTCTTTACGCGTGCAAAGCTCCGTGAACCTGATCTCCGAACATTTACCTGAATCTCGGAAATTCCCTAGACAGACGTCTCCGTCTGAGCCTGCATCGCCACGTTCAAATACGAATGAGTCTGCCCTCACTCGTCGCCGGCGGCACTATACCCCGGTTTGGATCGTATTGGTTTTGCTGCTGCCTTGCATCGCGTTGACGATTTATTACGCTCGTTATGGCCTTTCGGGGCCGCTTCAGCCTGATTCCATTTTACCCAGCCCCAGTTATGCCTTAGTACTCTTTTTGGTGTACTTGGACAGTGTGGGTTTGGTGGCATTAACGCTCTTACTTTCTCGAAATTTAATCAGGGCGTTTTTTGAAAAACGGAACCGGTTGTTGGGGAGAGGTTTCCGGTCGAAATTAGTGGCGGCGTTTATTGGGTTTGCCCTGATACCCACCGTTCTTCTGGCACTGGTGGCGAGTGGGGTGATTAGTGAGGTAATTGACGTCTGGTTTAATGATCAGGTGATGCATGTCTTACGAGATTCAAAAGATGTAGCTCATTTGTATCAGGAAGAACGGGAAATCTTGGCGTCTGATACGGCCAGGGTCATCAGCAAGGAAATCTTTCGAGAGGATATTTTAAAGCCCGAACATCGGGAATTGCTGAAATCCATGCTGGCCAGGATGCAGCATGAATATCATCTGGCAGGGGTCGAAGTGTTTTCTCCGAAAATGGAAACATTGGCTCGGATGATGGATCCGCAACTATCCGATGCTGTGCTGAGTCTCCCTGTTGGGCAATTGGTGTTGCAAGTATTGGATAGGGCAAAAGCACAGTCCTCGGCGCAAGAGGCTCCGGTTGGGAGGATGATTCGTGCCGCGGCCCCCATTATGGGTAATGGAAGGGCTGAACGGGTGCGAGGCGTTGTGGTGGTGTCGTCCTATGTTCCTGAATCGTTATTGCGAAAAATGGATGCCATTGCCAAACAATTCGATGAGTATAGTCAGATTAAATCCATGAAATTTCCCATTAAGGGAGGCGCCTATCTCTTTGTCGCGGTAGTCACCTTGCTCATTCTATTTGGCGCGACGTGGTTTGGGTTTTATGTGGCGCGGGGAATTACCGTGCCTATTCAACGGTTGGCTGAAGGGACGGAAGCCATTGCCAAAGGCAATTTGGATATAAACATTGATGTAAAAGCCACTGATGAAATCGGGACGTTGGTTCAATCCTTTAATCGAATGACCACCGATTTGCGCACCAATAAATCTCGTTTAGAAGAAATGAACATGTCGCTTCTTCAGTCGAATGTGGAAATCGATCAACGACGGGCGTATACCGAAGCGGTTGTCGAAACGATTGCAGCTGGGGTCTTGTCCGTTGATATGGCGGGATTGGTGACGAGGTTTAATCCATCCGGAGAGCGTATTCTGGGAGTCAAAGGTGAAGAATTGCGCGGGCGGCCCGTTTATGAGGCCTTTAAGCAATTTAATTTGTCTTTGTTCCAGAAGGCCTATGACCAAATGCTGGTTGAACAAACGGATAGTTTGTCGATGGAAGGGCAGAT
This sequence comes from uncultured bacterium, assembly GCA_965370985.1. Classification (GTDB taxonomy): domain Bacteria; phylum Nitrospirota; class Nitrospiria; order Nitrospirales; family UBA8639; genus Nitrospira_E. The sequence goes on along the minus strand of CBDUWS010000212.1, from coordinate 2,267 downwards.
GGAAACCCCCAATGGACGACTCTTGACCTTAGGTCTCAGTATTTCCAGAATGCAAAATGAGGCTGGCCATGATTTGGGGTTTGTATTTGTGTTTGAGGATCGAACGGAGTTCATTAAGGCGCAAAAAACGGCTGCATGGCAGGAAGTGGCGCAACGCATTGCTCATGAAATCAAAAACCCGTTGACGCCGATTCAATTATCTGCGCAACGGTTGCGCAAAAAGTTTCATGAAAAAGCAACAGACTTTGAAGAGATTTTTGATCAAGCGACCGGCGTGATCATTAATGAAGTCACCAGTTTAAAGGGCATGGTCGATGAGTTTTCGAAGTATGCTCGTATGCCGTTGCCCAAGATGTCACGACAATCACTTCATGACATAATCCAGAAAGTGATTTCTCTCTATACGAGTGCACATCGTGATGTGGAGTTTGTCCTTCAGCTTGATGAGGGATTGCCAGATCTGAATTGCGATCCCGAGCAGATGCGTCGAGTGTTTGTGAATTTATTTGATAATGCCATTCAGGCTATCAATGATCAAGGACATATATGGATCACCACTGAGGCTGATTGGCGACGGCATCGAGCCCTGGTGCGTGTGGCAGATGATGGCATCGGCATTCAATCGGAAGATCACGAGAAATTATTTGTGCCGTATTTTTCCAAGAAACGAACGGGAACAGGGTTGGGGTTGGCTATTGTGCATCGCATTATTTCCGATCACAATGGGACAATCCATGCGGAAAATAATCATCCACAAGGTGCGGTATTTCGGTTTGACTTACCTCTGTGAGACACACGCTGGTCCATGGCTGAACGATCGTGTGTCGGGAGCGGGTCGACCGGTATGTTGTTATGAACGAACAATCTTTACATCCTTGATGGAGGAGGTCTAGTGGCGGAAACAATTTGTATCGTCGATGATGAACCAGCCATTTTACATTCGCTGAGTAGTATTCTGGAAGACGAAGGGTACCAGGTCGTTGTTGCCACCAATGGGGTCGAGGGGATGAAGATCGTCAGGAGCGATTCTCCTGACCTCGTGATCCTTGATATTTGGATGCCAGAAATGGATGGACTGGAGACCTTGAAGCGATTGCGTTCGCAGTTTCCGGGCATCCTGGTCGTTATGATGTCTGGGCATGGTTCAATCGAAACCGCAGTGAAAGCCACGAAGTTAGGGGCGTATGATTATTTAGAAAAGCCGTTGGATTTGGAAAAAGTCACCATCTTGGTGCGCAATGCCTTGCATCAAAGAAAGCTGGAAGAAGAAAATCTCAATCTGAGAATCCAGGTCGAACGACGATTTGAACTTATTGGTTCGTCTTCTACCATGAATCGGCTTCGAGAAATGATTGCCATGGCCGCACCGGCCAATAGCCGCGTCTTAATTTCCGGTGCTAACGGGACCGGAAAAGAACTCGTCGCGCGGGCGATTCATTTGCAAAGTCCTCGGCACAATAAGCCATTTGTCGAGATCAATTGTGCGGCGATTCCAGAAACCTTAATTGAAAGTGAATTGTTCGGCCATGAAAAAGGGGCATTTAGTGGCGCGACCTCGATGAAACGAGGGAGATTTGAATTGGCGGATGGTGGCACATTGTTTTTGGATGAAATCGGCGATATGAGTTTAGCCACACAAGCCAAAGTTTTGCGTGTGTTGCAGGAACAACAATTTACACGAGTGGGTGGGACGAAATTATTGAATGTACAGGTTCGTGTGATTGCCGCCTCGAATAAAGATTTGGCCGATGAAATTGACAAAGGTAATTTCCGAGAAGATCTCTACTATCGACTTAATGTCTTGCCTATCGTTATCCCGACATTAAAAGAACGCCGTGATGATATCCCAGAGCTAGCCCAGCATTTCCTCAAAACGCATTCAGAGGAACAGGGCATGAAACCCAAAGAGTTCAATGCTCAGGGCCTTGAAGCGTTGCAACGGCATGATTGGCCGGGAAACATTCGGGAACTCCGCAACCTCATTGAGCGATTATTGATCATGGTGCCTAAACCCGTGATTGATGCGTCGGATGTTGAAATGTTTTTACAAGGTCGACCGTCAACTGGCGTGCCGGTGATGTCCGTAGGAACGAACTATGATTCCCTTCGGGAAGCCCGAAATGAATTCGAGCGAGAAGTCATTTCACAAAAGCTCAGAGACAATAATTGGAATGTCTCCAAAACCGCCGATGCATTAAAAATCGAGCGCAGTCATTTACACCGAAAGATTAAACTATTAAATGTCGAACTCCGACCTGAACATTAAG
>CBDUWS010000211.1:0-3932 GCA_965370985.1 uncultured bacterium | reverse complement strand
CTTTCCTTTGTATTGGGAATCAGTGAGTTGTTTGAGCAAGTCAGGATCATCTGTAATGACCTCTGCGGTTCCCCAAATTTTGATCCGGGTTTGGGTCGCATAATCCATAAGAAACAAAAAGGCTTGATTGTTTTCGGCTAAATTTCCTAATGAGATGTATTGTCGGTTGCCCATGAAATCGGCAAAGGCCAGGGTTCGGTCATCCAGCACCTTAAGAAAGCCTTTGGGTCCTCCTCGATGCTGGATGTACGGCCTCCCGTCCATATTAGCGGTGGCCAGATACATTGAGTCCACCTCACTCAAAAAATCCACAAGCTCTTGCGTGATAATGTCCGACCATCCGTCTCCCTCTTCCATTCGAGCATATTGTTTGCGTGACCCCATTCGCTCCTGAACGGCTTTGACAGATGGGGTAAAGGCGATATCGCTAATTGGCGGCTTCATGTCCTAGTCTCCTGTATTTTTGAGTTGTCTCAATCTGTCATGCCCGAAGTCGTTGAGCTTGCCCTTGCTGTTCTTGGCAGGGGCCACACTCATCACCTCATGGTCATACCTGCATGTCTGTGGCAGGTATCCATCTAAATACCTCATATAGATTCCCGATTAAAAATGTCGGGAATGACAAAGACGGTGGATTCCCGTTCCCCGCCTCCGCGCTTGCGCGTAGAAGCGCTAGAGCGCGTAAACGCGGGGACAAGTTTCGTAGGAATGACGGTACTCATTTGTTAGATGCTACCTGTTTATCAAGAAAACGACGGATGTGGTTCGCAATAACTTCCCCGTCTTCTTCAAGTGCAAAATGTCCCGTGTCTAGTAAATGAAACTCCAAGTTCTTCAAATCTCGCTTGTACGGGTGCGCCCCTTCCGCTGGAAAGATCTCATCATTCTTTCCCCACACCAACAGAGTAGGCGGCTGATGCTTCCGCATGTAGGCTTGCCATTTGGGATACAGCGGCGGGTTCGAGCCATAGCTATAGAACAACTGAAGTTGAATCGCCTCATTTCCTGGCCGATCCAGCAGTCTCTGGGTGACGTGCCAGTTGTCGGGGCTGATCATCTCCTTGTTGCGAACCCCGTTCGTGTACTGCCATTGCGTCGCGCCCAGGGTGACGAGGAAGCGGAGCGCGTCCTCATTCGACATGTTCGGCTGCTTGTAAGCGACCTTGACGTTCTTCCAGAATGCGTTGTCGAGGCCTTTGTTAATGGCTCCTCGATCTTTCCAGTATTCCTTGATCGGCTCCCAGAAATTATTGTCGATTCCTTCAACGTAGGCGTTGCCATTCTGAATAATGAGGGCCTCGACTCGTTCAGGATGCCTTTCCGCAAGGCGGAACCCGACGGGCGCACCGTAATCCATCAGGTACAGGCTGTACTTCTTTAAGCCGACCTTTTGAATGAAATGTTCCATAATCTTCGCGAGGTTGTCGAAGCCGTAGTCGAATTTATCAACCGGTGGCATGGAACTGTTGCCATATCCCGGGTAGTCCGGTGCTACGAGGTGAAATCGATTCGACAATTGCGGAATCAAATTGCGAAACATGTGTGAGGAGGTAGGAAATCCATGAAGCAATAGGATGGTTGGCGCATCCTTGGGCCCTGCTTCCCGATAAAAAATTTCCAGGCCATCCATGTCGATGGTCTTGTAAAGAGTCGGGTAACTCTTTGCCTCCGAAATCTTTTGAACTTGGGTGGCTTCGACGTCTGCCGGGTTTGAGGCCGCAATGCCCACCGCGATGGTACCGCTGAGGCCAAATGGCATCATAGCCAATATGGTGAGAATTGTTTTGAATAGTATATTGAAACGGTTCATTTTTTTGGCTCTCCATTCTTTATGGGTTGAGAAGTTATTTATTGATTCCGACCCGCCATGACGCCGCCATCCACGTCCCAATTCGCGCCAGTCACCCAGTTGGCTTTCTCTGAGAGCAAAAAGACAATCACTTCCGCCACATCGTTAGGTCTGCCGACTCGCCCGATAGGGTGGAACCCGTTAAACCCTTGTAAGGTTTCTTCGATCTTGTCCGGTTCAATAAATGAACTGTAAATAGGAGTAACAACCACTGCTGGCGAAACGGCGTTGACTCGAATGCCATCGTCAGCCAGTTCCATCGCGAGATGCTGGGTCAGGGAGTGGAGCCCTGCCTTGGCCATGGAATACGCCGAGGACGGGGTGGCTTTGATAGCTTGCTTGGCCCACATAGATCCAATATTGACAATGCTACCTCCACCATGCGCCTTCATGTTCTTGGCCACCGCTTGGGTAATCAAGAAAAATCCTTTATTGATATCCATATACTGGTCGTAGTCCTTCTCCGTGGTTTCGAGGAAGGGCTTGGGGGAAAATCTCCCCGCGGCATTGACCAAGTATTTAATGTGCCGCGTTTCCTGCTCAATGTGGCTAATAAAGTTATTGACATTCTCGATATTCGACAGATCCAAGGAGGTGCCTTTGGTCCCGTTGCCAAATGCTTCCTTGGCCTGTTCCACGTTCGTGGATCTTCGACCTGTCACCCAAACCGGAATGTCTTGAGCCACGAGGAGTTTGGCTGTTTCTTTTCCCATTCCACTGGTCCCTCCGATAATGAGTGCGAGTTCAGGCGGGGTGTGCATGATCTTTTCCTTTCTTTGATTGGTGGATTGAAATATGAGTTTGGTTGTAATGATTCTTTTACGGATTGTGATAATACCGTTCTTTGATGATCTTTCCATCTCGCCATTTGGCCACTACCACCTGTTCAACATGAACCGGCGTTCCATCCGTGGTCACCCAATCCATGACGGTTTCATAAAACGTCACATCCTCGCCGACGCTTTTCGCCGTCACCTCGAACCCTTTCCATTCCTTCACCGTGTTGAGAAATTGTTTCTCCCGTTCCAAATTGGCTTCGCGACCCACAGTAGGCGGCAGACTGTTCTCCTGCATAACGGCATCCTCCGCATAGAACTCATTGATCGCATCAATAATACGGCCTTCTCGAATGTAGGAAAACAGGTCTTCCAGTCTGTCTTGAAGAGCGATGGTGGTTGATGTACTCATGGGCTTTCTCCATTAATTAAAATATGATTGAGTAATGATTGTGCTGAATCGCTGATTAGACAGCATCACACGCGGGCTTCAAGTTTGGATACTGCCGGGAAATCTACTTCCGTCTCGGCTACATGGTTGAAATAATTCGTGAACAAGGTCAGTGAAATATTGGCGATGAGTTCCACAATGTCGCCTTGGGAGAAGCCAACCTTACGGAGTTTGCCCACGTCCTCATCGCTGACCCACCCCCGATTTACAACGACGTTGCGGGTAAAGGCCAAGACAGTCGCTTCTTTTGGGTCGGGGGACTCTCCCCGCCGACTATCCCCGATGGTCTCTTCGCTCAGTCCGACCGATCGTCCGATCGCTGAGTGAGCCGCAAGGCAATACTGGCAGTCATTCACTTCCGAAACCGCCAAGGCGATTTGCTCGCGAAACTTCGATGAAAGATTGCCTTTTGAAAGGGCATTGGAAAAATCGAGATAACCCTGCAGAACGGCGGACGAGTTCGCCATGGTCCGCAGAATGTTGGGGGTAAACCCAAGTTTGCTCTCTACACCGTGGAGTAACCGTTGGGCCTGGCCGGTAGCTTGGTCTGGGTTGAGGGCTGGTATTCGTGACATTGCGTGATCCTTTCATCCCGTTCATTATGACTATTATTCAATCCACAGTTTCGTCGTACTACAATGATTATGCCAAACAACGAAAAATTGTAAGATGTTGTTTCCATAGTAAATTTACTATTTAAAGAATTTTTCATGACAACGAATTTTCGTGCTTTACGAAAATTCATTGCACATGCACGAAATTTCGTTTATCGTTTCAACTATGAACACCGCTATAGATACGACCAAGACAGAATGCCCACCACCTATCACCTTAGATTCTCTCAAATGCCTGCTGT
>CBDUWS010000210.1:0-3933 GCA_965370985.1 uncultured bacterium | reverse complement strand
TACAAGCGGCTTGGAAGTCTCGGATTGTTTGTGGCCGGGATTGCGGTACTTATATGGATTCTTTGGGAAGTCGGACGACCTGCTATTGAAGCGAATCTCGCTGCAATTGGTTGGTGGTTTCCTGGTTTTGTGGGTCTGTTTCTAGTTGCGCAACTGTTCTTTTTTGCCGGATGGTGGATCCTCATTGATCATCAGCTCGTGCCCTCTAACCCCTGGGGGCTATTCGGCATTTACCTTGCTGGCGATTCAATTAACTACCTGATTCCTTCAGCCAACTTTGCAGGAGAGCCGTTAAAGGCCCATCTGTTGCGCAAGGATATGGGGATTGGCCAAGCTCTGACTTCCATCACCATCCACAAACATGCCGAGCTGGTTGCTCAATGGTTTTTTTTAGTTCTTGGTGCCGCAATCTGTTTCGTGTCTTTTGATTTACCTGTCTCGGTCCAACTTATTGTTATCACCGTGGTGACGGGAATGGGTGGGAGCCTTCTGTTTTTAACCCGGGTGTTAAAAAGGGGAACCTATGGACCTATTATTCAAAGATTTGCTAGGGTAAAATGGTTTTCCAACCGCCTCAGTCAGTACCAATCCCAGGCATACAACCTAGATAGCCGGATTCAATCTTTCTATCAAAAAGAAAGCGGAAGGTTTTGGGCAGCGGTCGGATATTGTTTTCTTGGTTGGTGTGGTGGACTGCTTGAAACGTATCTCATATTGCGGCTTCTTGCCCCAGAATCAGGATGGCCGACTGCCTTATCCATTGAAGCGCTGGCCATGATTCTCAATAATTTAATTTTCTTCATACCAGGCAGGGTTGGCAGTGCGGAAGGGGTTCGGGTTGGTGTATTTCTTTTGTTCGGTCTTCCAGCCGCCCAAGGAGTGGCCTATAGTCTTGTACGACGGGGGCGTGAAGTTCTTTGGCTCATTCCTGGATTCTTGGTACTTCTGGCTACCCAAGGCCGGAAGATCGGGCAATCTGAATTTCCCCATCATTCCCAATAGCCATGAGGATAAAACTAACCAATGTCCGCAAGCCTCATAACTTCTGAAACCAACGCTGTGCTGTTTGACTTCGGAGGAACCTTGGACGCAAATGGCATTCCCTGGAAAGAACGGATGCTTGCCCTTCTCCAAAAGGAAGGGGTGCAAAGACCGAATGAAGAGCTGACTCAGGCTTTTTATCAAGCTGACGACTCGCTGGTCGGCACCATCTCGCCTAGTCTTTCTTTTCAGCAAACGGTTGAGCTTCTCGTTCAACGCCTGTTTCAAGCTCTGGGCATAGCCAACGATGCGTTGTCTCAAAAAATTTCTGGATGTTTCATACAGGAAGCCCAAGACCAGATAGCAACGAATGTCACGTTCTTAACGGAACTGAGTCATCACTACAGGTTAGGCATTGTTTCGAATTTCTATGGAAACCTTGCGAGAGTCTGTCAAGATGTTGGCTTAGGTCCATTCTTCATGGCGATGATTGATTCGACAGCTGTGGGCTATCTCAAGCCTGACCCCAATATTTTCTCTGCGGCCTTGACGAATTTACAAAGCTCTCCAGCGCAGGCCGTTTTTATAGGAGATTCTCTTCCTCGAGACATGGCGGGGGCACGGAATATTGGAATGGCGCATATCTGGCTGACACCGAAGGCGTCTGAACAAATGGGCGAGCCTTGTTGCCCGGGGGACCCTCTCATTCATACATTAGAGGAAGCGAGAAAATGGCTTCTGTGAATACCCATTCGATACAATCTGGCGGAATTATCGCTGCCGGTCAGGGTACGCGGCTTCGCAGAGATGGATGGTTGCTGCCAAAGCCCCTGGTTCCAGTAGGTGGGAAACCGCTAATTGAACATGTGATCCGAAATTATCTGGCAGCCAACATTAGAACTCTGACGATTATTTTCAACAAGGAAGACTCCGCTTGTGAAAGCTGGACCCGTTCACAATTTCCCAAACTCGACCTCCGGATTCTCGTGAAGACCACAGCATCCTCTCTTGAAAGTTTTCAGGAGGTTTCTTCGCGACTTGGGACCGGCCGTGCGATCATTTCTACTGTTGATGCATTTTGCCCCCAGCCGGATTTTCTCAAATTCGTTCAGGCTATTGAATCCTTCCCGCCTGAAGCGTTGCTTCTCGCGGTCACCCCCTTTGTCGCGGATGAGCGCCCCCTGTGGGTAACCATGGATGAGAATGGAAAGGTCACGGAGTTGGGGGGAGATTCCGGTGAAGTCGTTACGGCGGGATTGTACGTTGTCCCTGAATCATTCCGGCACGATTCAATCCCAAAAGAGCTGAACAGACTCCGTGAGTTTCTTGCTTGGCTTGTCAGCAAGGGGGTTCCCACCTATGGCATTCAGATTGAAACAGTGATTGATGTCGATCGGGATGAGGATGTCAAACTCGCCGAGGCGCTGGACACCCATCAACCTTCCACATGAATAAAGTGAGACTTAATGAACGGTAAAATCTGTTGGGGAGTATTTCGCGAACGGGCCCATAGTCCCGGACGGGAATTCGATGACGCTGAAATATTCCGCCTCACCGGCAAACATCTTGAAGAAAAAGGATTTCAGAATTACCTCAAAACTCCTGAAGAAATTTCTCCTTCTATGAAGGAAAGACCCGCATGCGTGTTTTTCATGTGCGAACAAACACATATCCTGAATCACTTTCTCGCCTGGGAAAAAGAGGGGACGTCCCTCGTCAATTCCCCTGCCGCAGTATTTAATACCTATCGGACACGAATGATCTCTCTGTTTCAACAAAACGGAGTCGTTTTCCCCAACAGCGTCATTGTTCCAACAGAGGGGAAGGCCGTGCACATTGCGAAATCCACTTGGATAAAACGAGCTGATGTTCATAATACGCAGGATGGAGATGTGGTGTTTGCCACCACCGACATCCAAGCTGAAGACGTTCTTCATACCATGGCTGAACGGGGAATCACCCATGCCGTGATCCAGGATCATATTCCCGGTGATCTCATTAAATTTTATGGAATTGGTGATTCAAGGCACCTGGATGGGGCATCACCCTGGTTTCAGTCTTTTTATCACAAAAACCAACAGGTGCAGGGATTCCCCTTTAATCCAGAAGCCGTAGCCTCAATGGCTCAACGGGCTGCTTCTGCTCTCGGTCTTGAAATTTACGGCGGTGACGCTGTCATTACCGAAACGGGGGAGCCGTGGATTATTGACTTAAATGCCTGGCCCAGCTTCGCACTGTACCGTGATGAGGCCTCAGAACAAATTGCCTCTTACTTATTCCAACGTTTCACCTCTCATTCATGATGGATATGATGAAAAACTACCAACTACCAGGCCCACGCTCACAACAATTTTTTGACCTGGAGCAAGAACATATTGCGCCAGGCCTCCAGTCTTTCGCCCTGCATTCACAGCTCACCATGGCTGAAGGCCGCGATTGCACCTTAATTGATGAGGACGGGAATCAGTATATTGATTTTATCGCAGGAATCGGGGTGGGGAGTATCGGGCACTGTCACCCACATTATGTCGCCAGCTTAAAACAGCAGTTAGAGCGTTTGACTTTTGGAAGTTTTACGACGGAAACCCGTGCCAAATTCCTGAAGCTTCTCGCCTCACTCGCTCCAGAAGGCTTGACGCGTATTCAATTGTATTCGGGAGGCTCAGAGGCGGTTGAGGCAGCCTTTCGACTAGCCAAGTCCGTGACGAAAGACTTTGAATTTATCGGATTCTGGGGTGGATTTCATGGAAAAACTGGCGGGGTTCTAGGACTTCTCGGGGACGATTTCAAACACCAACTTGGACCGTTTATGCCGGGCCTGTATTCCTCCCCCTATGCCAATTGCTATCGATGTCCATGGAACTTGCGGTACCCCGACTGTGGAATAGCCTGCGCCGACCACCTGCGGAAGGTCATTAAGTATCAGACCCAAGGCCAGATCGCGGCCATTAT
>CBDUWS010000209.1:0-3941 GCA_965370985.1 uncultured bacterium | reverse complement strand
TGAGGTGTATTGTGGAGGCGTCACGAAGATTTTGGTTTCCGTTTTGGTGTCGAAGGTGTATTCGTGGATTTTGTTTGAGGGCGATCAGCAGATGAAGAAGGTTGTTGAGATCCATTCTCCCAGAGTGCGATGCCGCCCAGGAGGCCGGCCACATTAGAGGTAATGGTCACGTTGGGTGGCAGTTCTATCGTCACTTTTTTCCCATTGCCGCCGCCAAGATAGAGATGGTCATAATTAATGACGCGATCTAAGGTCTTCATGGCTTTGTTCAGCCGTTGATTCCATTTCTTTTTCCCGACCTCTTTGAGGGCTGCGGCTCCTAATTCGTCTTCATAGGTCTTCCCGTTTCGAAAAGGGTGGTGTCCAATTTCTAAGTTGGGCACCAGGGTTCCGTTGATAAAGAGGGCCGTTCCGAATCCTGTCCCTAACGTAATCACGAGTTCAACGCCTTTTCCTTTAATGGCTCCGAAGCCTTGAACATCGGCGTCATTGGCTATCCGGATGGGCTTTTTGAGTTGGCGTTGGAGTTCGTGTGCGAGATTAATCCCAGGCCAAGTTTGATCTAAGTTCGGTGCATTTTTCACCCACCCTTGTTGAATGACGCCAGGAAACCCCACCGAAACCCGATCAAAGTTCCCCAAGCCCTTCGCAAGTTCTGTAATGCCTGCGAGCACAGCTTTTGGTGTGGAAGGCTGTGGTGTGGCGATGCGAAGGCGTTTGCCAATCGGTTGCCCCGTCTGATTGAGAAGAATGGCTTTGATCCCAGATCCCCCAATATCGATAGTGAGGGTGATGGGTTGAGGTGTTGACGTAATTTGTTGCTGAGCGGATGCCATGGTCGGTTCTCCTTAGGGTTCGCGAAACAATAACTTCCCCTTTTCGCATCCCATCTTCAGGCCATCTTGGGCCGATCTTTACTCGCGCAATCCTCAGCGTAGGCCTTGGCTACGCTTGCGGTTGTGCTCCCTCAGATCGATCCAATCTGCCCCAAATCTGGGCGCGAATTCTAAGAAGTTATTGTTTCGGGAACCCTTAGCGGTATGTTTCAATGGGTCCTTGTCTGCCATTATACACTTTCCCGCCTTGTTCGACATAACTCTGTAAGACTTGAGTCGCTTTGGAACGTCCAATATCCCTGGTTACTGTAATGCCGCGTTGTTCAAGTGCCGTAGCCCAGTTTTTAGGCTTAGGTCCTTCATCGAAACCAATGGCTTCGGCATCGCTTCCTCGGGCCCCACATATCAGATGGCGGATACCTGACCAGCAAATGGCCCCGAGGCACATCGCACAGGGCTCGCAACTAGTGACCAATTCATGAGGTGGTAGGCCAACAGCGTCCAAATCATGCGACCCAAGGGTTTGCTGGGCTATCATGATGGCTACAATTTCCGCATGGGCGATGGAACTGTGTGAAGTCAGAACGAGGTTCACACCCGGTGCAACCAATTGTTGGGTGTCTGTTCGAAATACTCCTGCTCCGAATGGCCCCCCAGTGCCCTGTTGAATATTGAGTTGGGCCAGTGTGGTCACGAGGTCCATGCGTGCTTCGGGCGTTGTGAAGGTTTTGGGCTGTTGCCCAAGAAAGTCGGTTATCCATGTAGGCAATGCAAGTTGAAATCCGGGGAAGGCGTTCGGGGTATTTTGCATGGTAATGCGTTCGGCTTCCGTTCAAAAAAGAAGGAGTGTATGGCTGCCGGACAGGAAAAACAGTTTGACGGAATTCGTCATTTTTCTTTCTTTGATGAATCGGGAACTCATGCTACCCTTACCCCAAAAAATTGTAACAGTACGATTGGGTTATTGAAAGATTCAAGGAGGGGTGATGGCAAAGTTCTGGGCACATCGGGTCATTATAATCACCGGAGCATCTTCTGGCATTGGTAAGGCATTGGCGTATCTGTTGGCGCCACAGTCTCCTCAACTTGTATTAGTCGCAAGGGATGGCATTCGCTTGGAGGAGGTGGCAAATCACTGCGAGACATTGGGGGCTTCTACTCTCGTGGTTCCGACGGACGTTTCCAAGCCACAGGCCTGTTTGGAGATGATTCAATCAACCATTTCCAGGTTTTCTAAAATCGACGTGCTGGTAAATAACGCGGGCATGTCGATGTGGTCGACGGTAGAGAAGGTCCAAGATGTGTCTCGATTTCAACACATCATGGACGTGAATTTTCTAGGAAGTGTGTATTGTACGAAATTTGCGTTGCCATTTCTCAAGCAAACGCAAGGTCGGATTGTGGCGATTTCCAGTGTCGCGAGTTTGACGGGCGTACCTTCTCATGCGGTCTATTGTGCAAGCAAACATGCGATGAATGGTTTTTTTGAGTCTTTACGCATTGAGCTAGCAGGAACGGGAGTGAGTGTGACGATTGTCGCTCCAGATTTTGTCCAGTCCGAAATCCACCAACGAAGTCTTGGGTCGGATGGCAAACCTTTAGGGCGTCTTCTGCAGAATCATGGGAAATATCTTAGTGCGGAGGCCTGTGCCGGAATAATTGTGAAAGGGATGGTCAAGCGAAAACGATTTATCGTGACTTCTTGGCGGAGTCGTTGGGGACGATGGGTGAAATTGTTGAATCCACGCATCATTGATTGGATGGCCAAGAAAAGTGTTGATGAGGCTTATCGCACCTGACAGGGTTGCCAGCCTCCACATTCGGTCAAGGCATAACATACGAGACTCGCTCAAGTTCGTAGCCTTTTTCAGCCAGCAAGGCGAGAAGTCCATCCTCGCCAGGTAAGTGAGCGGCTCCGACGATGACGAGCACGTTTTTTTCTTCCGTTAAGAAGTTCTCAATTTGGGGCACCCAGTTTTTGTTTCGTTGGACTAAGAGCTTTTCATAGAACAGGGGATAGGTTTTCATGGTTTCCACCAATTCTTCCAGGCCTTCCAAATTGCCCTGATGCCATGATTTCACCATATGTAAAAAGGCCTGTTTTCGTTTCTTGGAATCCGTAATCGCTAACGATTCCTTCAGCATGGCCTCTTGTACCTTCATGGGAAGCGTATCAAAGACCTCTATTTGATCTTGAACGGTTTCCAGTCCGCCGGTGGGTTTGCCCGCATCTTTGGCTTTTCGATAGAAATAATTTTCAATCCCTAAATCCGGGCGGAACTCAATTGACGAATTAAATTTCCCGCTTATGGTCAAATACACCACCCATGGCTTGAGCTTATTGATCTGTGTCATGTCGAGCCCCAATGGCTTCAATTTCTTTTTGAGAAGTCGATAGGTACCAGGGGAGAGTGTGGTTTTCAGCGTTTGGCCATTTTGAAAGGTGTAGTATTTTTCATTTATTTTCGCAGTATCCGGGGAAAAGAGAATCTCCGGGTCAATTTCAAAGATGATTTTTTGGGAATTGAAATAGGCATAGGAAAAAGCTCTGGTGAGGGGATAATACTCTTCCGCCAAAACATGGATTGATCCCAAGAGATACACCGTGCTGGTGTCGGACTGGATCTTATAAATGAGACTATTGTTATATCCATTGCCCACCACCTGACTGTTCGCCATCCCAGGCAACACCAAGACCAATATGAAAATCAGTAACCTGCCAATCCAGTGTGCCTGGTGTGAATGATGGTGCTTGGTCATGAAGCTCTCCTTCTGTGAGTCAGGATTGTAGTCTGTCAAAAAGGCCTTGTGTCTCAATTAAAAAATTTTGTTAGCCTGCTATAGGCGCCGTTGTTGAACTAGGCTATTTCTTCGGTGAGGAAGAGAGGAAATCAAAGGATTTGGGAAAAAGGTAATTTTAAATTAGAGAGTGTTGAACCTTCTTAGTCTCAGATCTTGCGGAATAGTGGGTGTTGTACTAAAAAATAGTCATCACATCAAAAGAAAACACGAAGGACATGGGCACGGAAAATGAGAAGAGTGGAAGGAGAAACGACGGCGACAGGGCCCTTTCAAGTAGAGCAGGAAAGGGATTCGCTAGGTGAG
>CBDUWS010000208.1:0-3946 GCA_965370985.1 uncultured bacterium | reverse complement strand
AGAGCACTGAAAATAATCTTTTGCGGGTTCGAGATATTGTGGGAGAAGTTCATCATCAACTTCGTATTCTCACTCGACAGGCTAAACAGGCAGAGGAATACCAATCCTTGCTTCAGGAAGCACGGGACCTTGAAGTGCGGTTGTTGACGGGGGATTTTCGGCGGTTTTTTGGAGAACACCGTGAGGTTGAAAAGGAATTGCAGGATTCTGAAAACCGGGAGACCGCCTCTGTGGCAGAAGAAGTTCGTCTTGTGGCTGAACAGCAACGGGTCCAGCTTGATTTGACGGCCATGAACGAATCTCTGAAGCAGGCTCAAGATGAATTTCGAGAGATTGAACAACGCATGTCGCAAGCGTTTACCGAAATTCAGATTGAACGCAATCGGTTAGAGCAATATGAGCAGCAACATGAGCAGATCATGGAAGAACGAACCCGACTTCATGAAAACGGTCAAGAGGTCGTGGCTATGCTGGAAGCCCTTCGTGTGCGGTTGGAGCAGACGCGTTGTGAAATTGAAATTCTTGCGACGTCCATGGCTGAAGGTGAAGAGAGCATGGCTGTTGCGACGGCTCGTCGTCGAGAAATCCAGGAGAAGGTGGATCAAAGACGGGAAGCTATTTTGGCCGTAGCTGTGGAAAAGACCAATGTGGAGAATCGCCTTCGCAGTCTTGGAGAAGGGCAGAGTGCGGCTGGCCGTCGAATGGAACGTCTGGCAGCCGAACTTACACAATCCCAGAATCATCAAACGACATTGCAAAGTGAGCAACAATCGCTTCAAGAGCAACGGTCGAACTTGGAAGGCCAATTAGGAGAATTACGAACGCATCAAGAGCAATTAGAGGTGAGTTTGCAAAGCCATCGTGAAACTCGAGAAGAGCTTGATAACAAGATCCTGGAACTCCAAACACAGACCGCTGGAACAGAATCTGAGCTCCGGGCTCTTCAAAGCATCTTTCGTGAGGAATTAGGATATGGGCACGACGGAGAAGGCGCTGAAGCGTCTATTCGAGAACAGTGTTCGTCGATACAGGCCGCATTAGCGGAACGTATGGAGGTTGACGAAGAGGTTGAGCAAGCTGTGGAGGCGGCTCTTGGGGAACATCTACAGGCCTGGATTGTCCATTCACCTCAAGAAGCGCAGGCATCCATTGCCCAATTTCAACATCATCATTTAGGTAAAGGCTGTTTTCTTCCTTTACAGGTTCCTCGCAATCGTGCTGCTGCTTCTCTTCACTGGTGGGCCTCATTGGAACACGATCCTGCGGTGAAAGGATTGGCACGAACCTTTGTACAAGCTCCAGCTGATTTGAGGCCGATTGTGGATGGCTTATTGCAAGATACCGTCATTGTTGAATCCTTAGCAGACGCGTTGGCCTTAATGGACAAGCATGAGTGGTTTCAAGGGAATGGTCCATGTTTGGTGACGTTGAATGGAGAGATGGTGTCTTCCCTCGGAGTGATAAGCGGAGGATCAAACAGAGAAACGGGCGGTCTGTTACGTCGACGACGAGAAATTCTGACATTAGAGGAAAACCTTCAAGCCCTCCAGGGTGAATTCCAGAAGGTACAAGGGGCACGCAAATCTCTGTGTCAGGATATTGAAGCGGTATCGGCTCAATTTGAAGTTGCCATTTCAGCTATTCGTGAAAATGAACTGAATGTTTTTTCCGTTCAAAAAGAAGAAATGTCCAAAGAACAGGCTCTGCCTGATCTGTTGCGACGTTTGGAGATCCTTCAACAAGAACGCGAGATGGAAGAAGCTGAATTCGGACGAATGCAGGCCGAAGAAGTGGACGCTAGAAATCAACTTGAGAGACTTGAACATCGTCGCACGGAAGAAAATGCCATCCTTGGCCAGTCGCAAGATTCGCTTTATGAGTTAGATCAAGAACAAGAAGACTTAACCCTTCGCCTCAATGATATCAGGATGAATTATCACACATTGAATGCGCAATGTGGCCATGAACAGAGTAATCGAGAAAGAATAGAGCGTGAAGAGGAAAATCGGAAAATTCGTATTCAAGAAATCGATCAGCAATTGGAGCAGCTCTTCCTACAAAGTCGGACAAGCCAAGAGAAACGCCTCAAGAATGAAGAATTGGTTGAATCGTTAGATGGTCAAAAAGAATCAAAGGATGAGCAATTACGGGATCTTCAGAACCGGCATGCGGAATTTCTGGAAGAGGTCAAGCGCTTGGATTTGTTGATCGGACAGGCTCGAGAGGCCCTTGCGCAGATTTTCAAATCACGGGGCCCCATTGAAGGACATTTGGCTGAAGTGCGAACAAAACTTCAGGCGGTGGAAGAAACCCTGACCGTGACGTATGAAATTTCCATCGATGACCTGAAGGTTTCTCGGAGTCAGGATGTGGAGGAGAATGACGGACAAGATTTGAGCGAAGAGGTCCAGGGCCCTGAGCAATGGCGAGAACACTTGCAACGTATTCGGAAAAAACTTGAACGGATCGGTCCCATTAATTTGGCAGCGATTGATGAACATGTGCAATTAGAAGAACGCTATCAATTTTTGTTGGCACAGGAAGAAGATTTGGCTGGGTCGATTCAATCACTGAAAGAAATAATTCAGCGTTTGAATCAAACCACCAATAAATTGTTTGCTGAAACGTTTAAAGAATTGCAAGTGAAATTTAATGAAGTGTTTTCGGCTCTATTCGCTGGGGGACGAGCGGAGTTAATTTTGGTTGACGAATCTGCGAATGCCTCAGAGGATTCTGAATCTGCAGACGTCTCACAAGATTCTCATGAGGGGAAAGAATCTAAATCATTCAAGCAAGAACCAGGGGTTGAAATTGTGGCTCAGCCGCCTGGCAAGCGCTTAAAAAGTCTTAGCATGCTCTCTGGTGGGGAAAAAACGATGACGGTCATGGCGCTGTTATTTGCGAGTTTTTTGATACGCCCGTCTCCGTTTTGTGTGTTGGATGAGGTTGATGCCCCGTTGGATGAAACCAATGTGGTACGGTTCGGACAATTTTTGCGGCAAATGGCTGATCGCTCTCAATTTATTGTGATTACACATAATAAGCGAACGATGGAGATAGCCAATTCTTTATTCGGGGTGACGATGGAGGAGCCAGGAGTCTCCAAGTTGATCTCGGTTCGTCTGCATGATCTGCAAGAGGTCGGATAAAAATCATTTGAGGGAGCAAGTTGCTTCCTTGCAGAGAAATAAAAAAAAGCCCCTTCCTATTCACTAAGGAAGGGGCTTTTTTTATGTGATCAAAGCAGATGTCAGGAGTTGGCTAATTCCTCACGCCGCTCCACACTTTTTCCGGGTCAATTTCTTTGTCAGGATTGAGTTGCTTGGCTTTATCCAAAAGGACATCTGTTGTCTCAGGGACTTCTGGATCGGGGATACAGCAGTCATCTACGGGGCAAACTGCCGAACATTGAGGCTCATCAAAATGCCCTACACATTCCGTGCATCGCTCATAGGTAATGACGTAGACAGTATCACCATCTCCTTGGCCTTCCCCAACCTTATGGTTGAGTTCTTCGGCGGCACTGCGCGTTTCAAAGATGGCTTCATTGGGGCATTCCGGGAGGCATGCACCACAATTAATGCATTCTTCGGTGATCAGTAACGACATAATTCCTCCTTCACAGACAAATGAAAAGTATCGTCAATTGGATAAGTTAAGCTGAACAGTTTACCCCGAGTGGGTCATCCTGAAATTCTTGCGAGACGTTTCACCAAACAAGGTAAAAAACCATTGTAACGACAGAATTTTCTATGCGTCAACCGGACAGAAGACCTACCAGGTAAGCCATTCGGGCCCGTTGATCTTGGCAGAGACGAGTGAATTTGTTGGAAGTTGAAATTGACATGAATTTGGTGAAATGCCGGTCTGTCTTCACTATAATCGTGAACCCGTTCATCTGAATGAAGGGTCATCTGTTAGCAAAGATGAACCCATTTTTCCTTTG
>CBDUWS010000207.1:0-3953 GCA_965370985.1 uncultured bacterium | reverse complement strand
CCCCAATCGACCGGGTTGACAGATTTTCTTTTCATCATGAATCTCCGTTGTAGTTTCAGATGGCCACAGGAGAAAAAACACAAAATTCTCCGCACCCTAACTTCGCGCTCTGTGGCTTGCCGAAGGGGAGCGTAGACAAATCCCAACCAGCGTATTGTTAGTAGGCAATTGTAAGTATTAGTGGCATATGATCGCTAAATTCTAGCCACTTGTTCGAGTCACCTACGTTTAAATAATTTTCGTTCTCTCTGAATAGGTTATTTGAAGAAAAGGCGTAATCAACGTGATACGGCTTTTCAAGTTTTCGTTGATGAAAGAGCGTGGGTCTGCTTTCTTTTCCTTGCTCCTCTTTATAGTACCGATGATAGATACTAAAAATACCAATTTCTTCTAGCTCTTTTACTACATCACTGTGGTTCCACCAGCGATCCCATTCATCCCAACATGTGTTGCTATTCAAGTCTCCACAAAGCAGCAAATCCTCTTTGGCCATATTGTCTTTGTGCAGTTGCACATATTTCCAAAGTTGTCCGATATAGCGAAAGTTTGGTGAATTTGCATACTTTGTCCATACTGCCAATAAGTTAAATGCATTATTCACTCTGCACGGCAGAAATGATTGCAAATTATCATCATCCCAACTCAGTTTTTTTACTTGAATATTGGACCGAATAAATACGCCTAGTCCTTTATTTTTGTTTTCCCCGTGCCATAGATAGTCACCTGCCCATTCCTGGTATGCTTTTGTTGATTGAGATGGGTTTTCGCACTCTTGAATGATCAAGAAATCTGCGTCGATATTTTCAAGTGTGTGATACTTTTTTCTAAAAGCACCATTACAATTCCATGAGAGGACCTTCATTTTTCCTCCTAATTCCATAGGTATTTTATGGCATTTGGCTTAATACATAAATTGCCAGGCGAACAACTAGAATTAGGCTGCCGAAATGCCGTGATATATTAGGATTGGAGTCTTATTAAATGTTGAATAAAAGATTGCAAAGTCTTGGGTACGTTGATCAACCCATGCACGTTACCTTTTCCCACAACGCAATTATACATCGCGCAGCATATGCACGAAGAGGCCGTCGCGGAGTTTGGGTTCAAACCAGGTACTCTTGGGGGGCATGACGCGATCCGCATCCGAGACGGCCATCAATTCTTCTACAGTTGTCGGATACAACCAGAACGCCACGGCCCAGCCACCACCATCAACCAATGCTGCAAGTTGTTCGGTACCGCGAATGCCGCCCACAAAATCTATGCGTGGATCTGACCGTTGGTCTTTGATCCCTAACAGTGGATCCAATACGCGCTCCGTTAATTCCGAAACGGCTAACGCACGAACCGGGTCCTGCTGACTGTTCAGCGACGGATCCTGTTTCGGTTTAGCGCGATGCCACTGCCCTTCTAGATACATATCGAAACCGGCGGGAGGTGGTTCGCCTGGTTGCGCAGTCACCTGCAATTCGAAATGCGGATTTAATTTCTCGAGCAATTCTTTTGGGGTAAGACCATTCAAATCCCGAACAACTCGATTGTAGGGAAGGATTTGCAGTTGGTCATGCGGAAAGATCACCGCCAAAAAACCTTCTTCGTGATTCCCAGAAGGTAGGGAACTCGAACTACCACGGGAAGCGCGTACCCGACTCGCGGCAGCTGACCGATGATGTCCATCGGCGATATATAATGATGGAAGATCCTGAAAGTCTTTGATCACTTGTTGAATGGCAGAATCCTCTCGCACGCTCCACACCGTATGCTCAACTTTATCATTCGCCACGAAATGCACATCTGGTTTGGTACTCGCCACTTCTTTTAGCCACTGATGAATCTTGACCGTCTGTCGAAAAAATAGAAGGACAGGACCCGATTGTGATTCATGTGCTTCGATAATCCGCACCCGATCGGCTTCCTTGACCGGCCGCGTATGCTCGTGTTTTTTGATGATGCCTCGGTCGTATTCATCAACAGAGGCCAAGGCCACGAGGCCTGTCTGCTCATGCTGACCCCACTTTTGTCGGTAAACCCCCAAAAGCGGCTGTGCCTCCTGAAACAATACTCCGTCGTTGATGAGCTTCCGTAGATTGTCAGCCCCTCGTTGATAGACCTCTGCGGAATACGGGTCTACCTCATCACCCAGTTCCAGTTCCGCCCGGCCAATGCGAAGAAAGCAATGTGGATTTCCCTCAGCCAGGTCACGCGCCTCTTTCAACGAGACCACGTCATAGGGAGGAGCGGCGACTTGAGCCGCCAACTCGGGTTGAGGTCTCACAGCGCGAAACGGTGCAATTGTCGCCATTCAGATTTCCTCCTTTTTACGGAACCACTTAACCTCTGTATTTATAAAAATCTAGCCATTTTTTTTAGCACAACCATTAGTGCTCTGGATATAAAGAAATTCGACAATAAGGCCCGCGTAGAAGTTGTCAAACGGTTCTATCACCTAATCCAAAAGCTTTCATCCAGCTTCCCTTCCCAACGAGCCTGACACAACATCACTGGGTACCTCAGCTATTTGAAGCTGGTGTATCCATCTGCCTTCATATTGACAAGGTTATAGATTGTAGTATTGTATGTTCCCCTGCTAGTGCTACTTGGATCCTGATAGACCTAATCGTATAATGTCTAGGCATCTTTTAATGCCCTTTTCACACCAATTTTCACGCCTAACACACTTCTGGCTCTTCCTCTTGTTTCCCATTCTTTTTGTAAGTTGCAGCGAGAAAATTGTGGTGAAAAATCAAGACTCTATCATCCTAAGAAATCATGGGTCCCGTCCAATCCATAGACTCATAATCAAGCCCTGCAAAAAACCGTATGAAGCGTTTGAAGAAATGGCACATGACATTAAACCTGGCGAGACCACGCTTATCCTACTATATCCCGGCTGCTTTGACGCGGATGCCCTAGATGAGAAGGGAGAGAATATGGCGACTCAATACAAACTGCGCATTCCCCCCCAATTGCGTTGGGACGTTTATTAATCGCTTTTGGAGACTATCATGAAATCTGGCATTCGACCGGCCTTCGCGATTTACTTCTTGGTGGTGTCTTGCAGCTTTTTAACAGCATGTGCGTCGCAATACTATCTGGTGACTTCCGATTTCGTAGTCGCGGACAATAAGGAAGCTCCGCCAGAAATCGTGGAAAGTCAAACCTACCTCTCGGTGATTCCCAAAATTAAAACTTTGGCGGTTACGGCTCCGAAAGGATGTGCCGATGAGACCGCGACTCAAAGTTCCGGAGAGGCCACCAGTCAGGAAATTTTACTAAAAACCACCTGCGGCATCGAAATGGCGGAATTAGAACGGGCCCTGACAAAAGCCGGATTCAAGGTTATCTCGTGGAATGTCCTTCAAAATAAGGTGGTGCAGGAAGAAATCACACCCAATGCGGCCTCGAAAGAACTTGGAGCAGAAGTCTTGTTTCAAATCAATTCGCTAGAACGTTCGCTTGTGCAGGCCGGTCATGATGCCAGGTGGGAACGTCGATTTTATGAATCCAACGAGGAGGGGGAACAAATCAGGCCCGTTTCCCTTCCTGCGAAGGAAAGCAACCAACTCATCAGTTATGTTAAGAAAAAAGAGGCCTCTCTTACCCCTCCGGAACGATTAAGTGTGACCATCAACGCCAGCGCCTCACTCGTCGAAACGGGAGAAGCCTTATGGTTCTATGAATGGACCCATGCCGAAGTACAGGACCGAGACGAGGCCATGAATATTCTAGCGGTATGTGATGACGAAGTTTGTAAAGATCCACCCGAGAAAGCCAAGACCAAACATGAAGAAGGGATTTTGGTCTCTGGCAGTAGCGAGGCCATCTCCAAGCAAAAAAATGCCAAGGATAGTCCAAACACCTTCTATCATAAGCTTTTACGGGAATTAGTAACTAACCTGGCCAATTCATTTAAACCTAAAAGCGGCAGTTGAGCGCGAAAAAGCTGTGCAAGC
>CBDUWS010000206.1:0-3976 GCA_965370985.1 uncultured bacterium | reverse complement strand
CGGCGCCATCATACTTTTTTTGAAATGTTAGGAAATTTTTCCTTTGGGGATTATTTCAAAAAAGATGCGATTGCATTTGCTTGGGAATTTCTCACCAAAGTTGCTGGGCTTCCTGCTGATCGATTATGGGTGACGGTCTTTCGGGATGACCAAGAAGCCTATGACATTTGGCAAAAAGGCATGGGAGTGTCCGAAAGTAGGCTTGCCCGGCTTGATGAAAAAGACAATTTCTGGCAGATGGGTGACACCGGACCATGTGGTCCCTGTTCGGAAATTCTGATTGATCAGGGTAAAGAGTTTAGTTGTGGTCGCACGACGTGCGCCGTCGGATGCGATTGTGACAGGTATTTAGAAATTTGGAACTTGGTCTTTATGCAGTTTGATCGTGATTCGTCCGGCACAATGAACCCACTTCCTAAACCCAGCATTGATACGGGCATGGGTTTAGAACGCCTCGCCGCCGTGACTCAGGGTGTGTCGTCTAATTATGATAGCGATGTGTTTCGACCCCTTTTAGAAAGTATTGCCAAGGGTACGGGCCATGAATATGGAAAAGCGACATTGTCTGACCGATCCATGCGAGTGATTGCCGATCATGTTCGAGCGATGACCTTTCTCATTACGGATGGCGTCTTGCCCTCCAATGAAGGACGAGGCTATGTTCTGCGGCGAATCATGCGAAGGGCCGCACGGCACGGGCGAATGCTCGGGATGGAGCGAGAGTTTCTTTATGAGTTAGTGCCCACAGTGGTGACACAAATGGGGGCGACCTATCCGGAGCTTCGACAGATGGCAGACACGGTTTCAGAAGTTGTACAAGGGGAGGAGGGACGGTTTATCGGTACATTGGAGCAGGCCTTACCTCTTCTCAATCAAATCCTGCAGGAAACTAAACAGCAGGGAAAGGTGCAGGTTTCCGGGGACGCGGTGTTTAAACTCTACGATACCTATGGTTTCCCCTTGGATTTAGTGGCAGATGCGGCCAAAGAAGAAGGCCTGGAGCTTGATCATTCAGGTTACCAGCAGGCTTTAGAGAAACAGCGTGAGCGGGCCAGGAAGACCGCCAAGTTTATGCCGGCTGCGTCACGCACAGATGTGGTGAAAGCCATCGAACAGTTTCCCGTGACCCAGTTTCTGGGCTATGCCCAACAACAGGCTCAAGGCACGCTGTTAGCCATGATCAAAGATGAACACCTGGTTTCCGAGTCTCAGCAAGGAGAGGAAGTGGAGTTTCTGCTGGACGCCACGCCGTTTTATCCAGAAGGGGGTGGGCAGGTTGGTGATCATGGGATGCTCGTCGGGCCTTCGGCCAGAATACGAATTCATGACACGACAAAATTGGCCAAAGGGTGGTTTCTTCATAAGGGCCAGGTGATGGAGGGGAGCGTTAGGACCGGCGATCACGTAACCGCGACGGTGAATGGTGGGTTACGTGCCGATGTCGCGCGAAATCATACGGCCACGCATTTGCTTCATGCGGCGTTGCGGGAAATTCTCGGTCTACATGTCAAACAACATGGATCCCTGGTCGGGCCAAATCGGTTGCGATTTGATTTCTCGCATTTCAGAGGATTGGGCCCTCGTCATATCGAAGACATTGAAAACCTGGTTAATGAGCAAATCCGGCAGAACACGTTGGTGCAATCCGAAGAAATGGGCATTCAAGATGCGTTAGGGCGGGGAGCCTTAGCCTTCTTCGGCGATAAATACGGGGATCAAGTGCGGGTCGTAGAGATTGGCGAATTTAGCAAAGAATTATGTGGAGGGACTCATTGCCGGCAAACCGGGGATGTGGGCCTCTTTCGTCTGATATCTGAAGGGGGTGTGGCTGCAGGGGTGCGTCGGATTGAAGCCTTAACCGGCGCTGGAGCCCTACAGTACGAGCAAAAGCGTGATGGCGAGTGGAGGGAATTGGCAGGCTTGCTGAAAACCAGTCCACAGGAAGTCGTTGAAAAAACCAAAAAATTGTTAACAACCTTAAAAGAAACTGAGCGTGCTCTCGAGCAGGCAAAGCAAAAAGCCTTAGATCAGCAAGGTGCTGGCCAAGAAGCGACGATTCGAGAGGTGAATGGAGTGCCAGTTCTCGTTCAACGGATCGATGGACTCAACATGCAGGAGCTGCGCACCTTTTCTGATAAACTGCGGAATAAGGTGGCGACAGGGCTGTTGGTGTTAGGCTCTGTCCTAGATGACAAAGTGGCCTTACTTGTCATTGTGGGTAAAGATCGGACCAAGCAATTACCGGCAGGCAAAGTGGTGCAACATATCGCGCAATTCGTGGGAGGGTCTGGCGGTGGACGGCCGGATATGGCTCAAGCCGGGGGCAATCAGCCAGAGCAGCTGGATATGGCATTGGAAAAAGTCTATGAGTATGTAGCCACGCAGCTTGGTTGATGATGAATAATCGGAGTTGTGCTCCGTTATTTTTCCATCAAACTTCCCTCATGACGAACCGACAAGTATCTCATGGAGTGTAAGATGAGGCTGTTCCGCAAGCTGGTACTGGTTGGCCTGTTGGCTGGGATCGTCGGCGTCCTCGGTATTTTGGCTTTTGTGAAGTTCAACCAGCCGTTCAGTACCTCACACTCTGTGCAAATTGTTGATATTCATCCCGGCACCGCATTTACTCACGTCTCACGTCTGCTGCATCAAAAAGGTCTCCTTGGACCGGAATGGTTTTTCCAGGCGTTGGCACGTGTTCAACAAGTGGATCGAAAAATCATTCCCGGCGAATATGAACTCCATGCGGGCATGCGGCCGACTGTGTTACTGGCGAAGTTAGTCAAGGGAGAGGTGTATCAGCATTCTGTGACCATTCCGGAAGGCTATAACGTCGTTCAAATCGCGGATATTCTGGACCAAAAGGGCTTGGCTGACAAACACGAGATTCTTCGTCTAAACCGAGATGCAGCCTTTATTGCCAGTTTGAACATCAAAGCCTCCACGCTGGAAGGGTATCTGTTTCCCGATACGTATCGTTTTGCTCGATACATGCCGCCGGAATTTATTGTGCGAACCTTTATCGGCCGTTTTCATGAAATGGTCACGCCGGAATTACAAGCCCAAGCCAAGTCGATGGGGATGACGCTTCAGGAAGTACTCACGTTGGCTTCAGTTATTGAAAAGGAAACCGGCCTGGCTACAGAACGGTCGCTCGTCTCAGGAGTCTTTCATAACCGGCTTCAAAGAAATATTCCCCTCCAAAGTGATCCCACGGTCATATATGCGCTGAAATATTTTGATGGGAATATTCGCAAGGCGGACCTTTCCGTTGATAGTCCCTACAATACGTACAAAGTGCGGGGTCTGCCGCCTGGCCCCATCGCAAACCCGGGGCTTGCTGCCATTCAAGCGGCCCTCTATCCAACCCCAAGCGATTTTGTGTATTTTGTCTCACGCAATGATGGCAGCCATAAGTTTTCAGAAACCTTGGCCGAACACAACAAAGCCGTGGACAAATATCAACGGCGGCCTCGGTCCAAGCAATCTTCGTAAATCTGTTTTCGACGATCTCCCTTCATGACGATTTCAGAAAACCTACAGCGGTTAGGGGTGGAGCTGCCCCCAGCACCTCGCCCGGTCGGGTCATATGTGCCGGCATGCCAAGCGGGAGATCTGGTGTTTGTCAGTGGCGTCCTGCCGTTTCAAGAAGGAAAAATTCTACAGCCGGGAAAAGTCGGACGAGAATTATCTATTGCCGAGGGGGCAGCGAACGCACGAGTGGCTGTCATCAATGCGTTGGCCATCCTTCAGCAAGAATTAGGAGATTTATCTCGCATCAAGCGCATCGTTCGACTGACAGGACATGTGGCCTCGGCTGAAGGATTTGTTGATCAGCCGGCCGTCATCAACGGGGCTTCAGATTTCCTGGTCGAGGTATTTGGTGACAATGGCCGTCATGCGCGGTTGGCACTCGGAGCGTTTGAATTACCCCTGCATGCCGCAATTGAACTGGAACTCATCGTCCAAGTCTCTT
>CBDUWS010000205.1:0-3999 GCA_965370985.1 uncultured bacterium | reverse complement strand
CACCTAGGAAATGGAACAATTGACTCATCACCCAAAAGGTGACCACGCAATTCTTACATTCCCTATGCGCATCAATTGCTTGCACAGCTTTTTCGCGCTCAACTGCCGCTTTTAGGTTTAAAGGAGTGATTCACATAAGAAGATTCGTTAGCTTGAGATGAAGGACATCGTCACTAGCAATGAAAAGCCTAGCATAGACAGGAAGGAGAAGTGAAAGGGGGAAAAAGTTCGCCTTAATCGAACAAGTCACTTCAACTCTTACAACGGGCGGTCAATCAAAGACTACAGTTTTTCGGCCATAGACCAGCACCCGCCGTTCGATATGAAGGCGGATCGCACGGGAAAAGACCAGTTCTTCCAGGTCTCGTCCTTTTCGAATGAGATCCTTCACCGTATCGCGATGACCCACACGAACGACGTCTTGTGCGATGATTGGACCTTCATCCAATTCTGGAGTGGCATAATGAGCCGTAGCCCCGATGATCTTGACTCCACGATCATAGGCTTGATGATAGGGTTTGGCCCCAATGAATGCGGGCAGAAAGGAATGATGAATGTTGATCACGGGACAGCCCACATGATCCAAAAAACCCTCACTAACAATTTGCATATAGCGCGCTAACAGGACCAGATCCACCTGCTGCTCACGCAAAATTGACAAAATTTGCTCTTCTTGTTGCGGTTTGGTTTCTGGCGTCACAGGAAAATAATGAAAAGGAATATGAAAAAGGTCAGCCCACCATGCAGCCGTTTGGTGATTGGAAATAATGACAGGTATCTCAATCTCCAACTCCCCTCGCCGATAGCGTTGTAGGACGTCAGCCAGGCAATGATCGTGTTGTGACACCAGCATTCCGACTTTGGGTTTTTGATCGGCAAAATACCATTGAACATGCATATCATGAATTTTGGCTAACGGACGAAACGCATCGTCAATATCAGCACGGGCCAGCTGAAACCCGGTCAAATCAAACACGGTTCGCATGAGAAAGTCTCCAGTTTCCTGATCGGTGTGATGATCGGAATCCAGAATATTCCCTCCATATTCATGAATAAACCCCGCCACCCTGGCAACCAGTCCCTTTTGATCCTGACAGGCAATTAACAAAATTGCCGTCGCTTTAGACATGGCGACTCCTCAAGTTATGGATCCTTGTCATGAGAACACTTTCATAGTGCATGACGTCGATAACAACAGGTAAAAAAACCGGGCTGGAAGATGGCCACCTTCCCTCCCTGGAAGTCGACCAATCATATCGAAAGGAACAAAACAGGTAAACGCTGTTAGCTCGAGGGTTGATCGTATTCGGCTGCCTCGACGAAGAAATAAGTGTGGCATGCTCGATCAATGAATTTTTTAGACAACGTAGGCGGAACGCTATTAAATTTCGCAATACTAATGATCTGTTCGATTAAATCTCGTGGATGGCAACTCCGCATGTTGAGTTGATATTTCTCATACACACCCGTTAAAAGATAGTCGACGGCGTCAGAATCATAAGGCACGCCTTTTTTCTGGCAGACCTCTTCAAAAATCTGCTTGAAGCGTTCTGGTGTTGGATCACCAATGTAAATCTTATTACGGATACGACGCAAGAAGGCTTCGTCTGCCAGCTTGGCTGGTTCTAAATTCGTGGCAAACAACACAATGGTATCGAATGGAATTTGAAAGACTTTTCCGGTATGCAAGGCAAGGTAATCAACCCGTTTTTCCAAGGGCACGATCCACCGATTGAGCAAGTCCCTGGGACGGACTAACTGCCGTCCAAAGTCATCAATCAGAAATACTCCCCCATTCGCCTTGATATGTGGCGGCGCCTTGTAATATTTAGCAGATTCATTAAATGATAAATCCAATGTCGCCATCGTCAACTCACCGCCAGCAAACTCAATGGGCCGTTTACATAGCACCCAGCGGGTGTCAGATTCTTTTTTGCTTTCAATCAAGGAACGAGAGGCTTCTTGAGGAACGTCAACTTTCACATGGGTAATCTGGTCATATACTTGAATGATCTGGCTTTCCACTTCCATGGCATAGGGAATATAGACTTCTCCAGCACCCACCGCTTCCAACATTTTGCCAATGGCCTCGGCCAACACCGTTTTCCCATTTCCAGGAGGCCCGTACAAAAAGATGGCCCACCCAGAATTCACCGCCTCGCCAAGCTGGTCAACGGTGCCAGGAGTCAAAACTAAATGTTCCGTCGCTGCTGTGACGGTCCGTCGATCGATGGTCAAGCCACTCACAGGCTGACTTTTCACCATATCGATATATTGCTGTAACGGGACAGGAGCCGGACCCACATACCGACAGAGTTCCAGAAAGGCCTTGGCGCGCTCACGCCCAGCCTCTGTCAGGACATATCGGAGTAATACCCCAAGCGATTCCCCATGACCCTTGACCTCACAGAATTTTTCTCGCTGAAGGAGCGTAAATAATTCTTTCATGACCCCGTACGGCAACTTCATGATCTCCCCGGCGGTCCGCTCGGTCAGTTCCCCATGCGTGAACAAGGTCCGCACCAACAATTGCACGAGCAATTCTTCCGGCAAACCGGTCTCTTCAATCGTTGTCGGTGCGGGCAACATACGAGCATTAATTGAGGGTTTGGGGGCTTCTTTGTCCGTATGGAAGTCTTCAGTGGTGGCATTCCCATAGTTGGGAATGGTGACGGTGCCGCTCATTCGTTCTCTCCTTTTATTCGTTTCTTAAGGGAAGATGATATGGAATTTCCCACAATAGGATTTTTGTCTTTCATGAAGTGGGAAATACTAGTAAAATTATAAAAACAACTGGATGTCCGTTTGCCACGTTCCTTACCCAATCCAGATCACCAAACCATTTCCTGAGGTATCGTGACGATTGTCTGGTTTTTCATATTTTTCATTTCTTTCGCTTGGGGATGCACCGAATCGGCACCCGAGAGCACTATCCGCATCGGGTTAGCCGTTGCCCCGACAAACCTAGATCCTCGTTTGGCGACCGATGCCCCCTCCGCCCGAGTCAATCGGCTCTTGTATTCACGGCTCGTAGATTTCGCGGAGGATGCTACTCCCATTCCAGCTCTCGCTACATGGGAAGCACTTACCCCAACGCATTATCGTTTTAATCTCATCGAACCCCGCCCAACATTTCCCGACGGCACTCAACTCACCACAAAGGACGTCCAGAAAACGTATATTTCATTGCTGGATCCGAAGACTGCCTCCCCCCATCGAAGCCTCTTGCAAAACATCAGTCGAATAAAAACACCTTCAGATTCGACCATCGACTTCTTCTTGTTACACCCAGATCCCTTATTTCCTAGCTATTTAGTTATCGGCATTCTTCCGGCAAACCTTATTGCGATCAATCATCCTTTTCACGATGATCCTGTCGGCAGTGGGCCTTTCCTCTTTCAGCAAAGACCCGATGACACACGTCTGATTCTCAAGCGGCGCAACGACGCCCAACTCATTGAATTTGTGAAGGTTCTCAACCCGACAGTACGCACACTGAAATTGTTGGCTGGGGAAATTCACCTTCTCCAGAATGATCTTCCGCCAGAATTGGTGACCTATCTCTCTGAAAAACCTTCCATTTCCTTTCAGCACAAGCAGGGTT
Source organism: uncultured bacterium (assembly GCA_965370985.1). GTDB lineage: Bacteria > Nitrospirota > Nitrospiria > Nitrospirales > UBA8639 > Nitrospira_E. Next base: position 395 of record CBDUWS010000205.1, on the reverse strand, counting down.
CAAAATTTTCCTATATCGGCTTCAACCATCAAGATCCAGTCGTCGGTCAAAATCTTGTGAGGAGAGCCATTGCCCATGCCATCAATCGTGAACAGATCATTCAATTCGCTTTGGGAGGGCGAGCCCGGCTAGCCCAAGCCCTCTTTCCCCCAAACCATTGGGTCGGAGCTTCTCAGTTAGAAGGCTATAGCTATGACCCTCCGCGGGCAAGAGAGTTGTTACGCCAAGCTGGTTTCACCGGCGAGCGGTCACCGACACTTATTTATAAAACCTCGACAGACCCGTTTCGATTGCGATTAGCCACGATCGTCCAGGAGCAACTCCAGCAGGTCGGCATTCACATGACTATTCACAGTCATGACTGGGGCACCTTTTACGGAGATATCAAGGCCGGG
>CBDUWS010000204.1:0-4014 GCA_965370985.1 uncultured bacterium | reverse complement strand
GAGCCAGAGTCAGCGCTTCTGCCAGACCAAAGGTGTGGGTGGAAGAAGCCGATGTGCCCCAGGCAAGCTTTCCAATCTTCTCAAGATCTTGTGGGAGGGTGAAACGAAAAATCGTCCCGGCTTTGGATTGGCTATGAACTGCATCAATGAGAATGAGCGTATCTGTTCCTTCCATATCATGCAGCAAGTTAAGCCCGGCCAAGCCTCCCTCCAGAATGGAAACAGAAGTCTGTTCATATAAGCGAAGCTTGCGAGCAACTAAAACGCCAACAGCATCATCCCCAATAAAAGGGTTCCCCAATCCAATAATTTTTATCTTCGCCATAGTTTCTGTGATATCTTTGGTCGTAATCCCCCCTTTATCAAAGGGGGTTTGGGGGGATTTTCTAAGGTTCTGGTAAAGCCTGAAAAATGGTCTCAACCACAGCATCAATTTCTTGTAATACTTGTAGATTGTTGAATCGTAAAACTCGCAATCCCTGTTTCTCTAACTCAGCACTTCGTGTTTCATCTTTTTTGATATTGCCAGGGGTCAAATGCTGAGATCCGTCAACCTCCACCACCAACTTGGCCTTGGGCGCATAAAAATCAACAATGGCGTTTCCGATTGGTCTTTGCCGATAAAATTGAATGCCTTTTAATTGCTTGCCTCGCAATCGGGCCCAGAGAGCCTGTTCGCTGTCCGTCATATTAGCGCGCAGGGTTCGGGCAATCTGTTTTAAGTTCCTGCGATATGGAATCAAGGCAAATCCCCCATTATCCCCCTTTTAAAAAGGGGGAATCAGAATAGAGACAAAAGATTATCTTTGTCGTGAAAATTCATCGTATTGTCCCCCTTTGCAAAGGGGGGTTGGGGGGATTTTCTTTGCCACAACATTCTTCGGGAATAATATCGCACGTTTATGCTCGTGTTGATGATGACAAGTCTTCCTTCGTAAATTTTAAAAAGTGAGTGGCGCATGAGATACATGGGTCATAACTTCGGATATGTCGCTCGCACTTGATAGCCGTTTCCTCATCGCTAAGATGTAACAAGCCTGGAAGCAAGTTTCGCAAATCGTCTTCGATGCGCCGCTGATTTTGAGAGGTAGGCGGGACGATTTTCGCCAATTGAATGGTCCCGTCTTCGTTGACCTGAAAGCGGTGATACAGGACCCCACGCGGTGCTTCGGTGGCGGCTATGCCGGTGCCAGACTTGAAGGTCACGGGTACCGATGGGGATGGGGGTGGTTCGTATTGTTCAATTACACGCAGGGCTTCATCAAGGGCATAGAGCACTTCCACCGACCTGGCGACGATGCCCATAGAAGCTCGCTTAAAAGGTAAGGAAAAACCGGTCTCTGCAAAGATTTCTTTGGTGAAAGGCGAGAGTTGATCATGGTTAAGAGAAAGACGGGCCAGGGGGCCCGTCAAATAGGACTTTCCCTGAAAGGTACAATGTAGGGCAGTGGAATACGGCACCTGTTCTTCATGGAAGTGATCTTCAAATTCTGACACATTTAGGTTGTGGCCTTCATTGGTGACCAGGGGGCCGGTATTCATGGGGTATTCTGAAGGGCCACGAAGGGCCAAGAAGGTATAGTCCTGCTCCGGGTCTTCAAACGCAAAGCCGCTCACCCATTTAAGGGTTTTCACGGCTGCATCTCTGGCCCAAAGTAACTCGTCTTTTAGCGCATGGAGCTGGTCTTTGGTGGGTACTTGGGAAAATCCCCCGATCTTGACCGATACGGGATGAACGGAGCGTCCACCTAACAAGGTTATTAACTGATTGCCGGCCTTCTTGAGCCGCAGTCCTTGCTTAACAAGATCGGGATGGACGCGCGCCATGTCGAGACCACTGGCGAATCCCAAAAAATCCGGGGCTTGAAGCATGTAGATGTGCAGAACATGACTTTCGATCCATTCCCCGCAATAGAGCAATCGACGAAGATCGCGAATGGCTTGGGGGATCTCCACTCCGAAAATCGGTTCCAACGCATGCACGGCGCTCATCTGATAAGCCACAGGGCAGATGCCGCAAATACGCGCGACAATATCGGGTACCTCGTTCGCGTGGCGGCCTTGGAGAAAGGCTTCAAAAAATCGTGGTGGTTCAAAAATACGAAGCTGCACATCCTGAACCTGTCCATCCTTAACCGTCACATTGAGCGCACCTTCGCCCTCCACGCGGGCCATCATGTCGATCTTAATAGTTCGGGTGTTATTGGGATTCCCAGGCATCGCTTTCCTTACTGAACGATTGAACCGATCCGTTAATGCCTCGAAATCGGCGCACCATCTCTACGGGGATGAGTTGCAGGTGCTGATGAAACTGTTGGGCCAGAGATGCCGTATTGGGAGGCACACCAGGTGGATGGACGGATTCATGTTCTGCCGGACCAAAGCATCCATAACAATCCCGGCCCATGCTCGGGCAGATGGCACCACAGCCAGTGCGGGTGACGGGTCCAAGGCAGGGGAGGCCTCTGGAGACCAGCACACAGACATGGCCCTGCCGTTTACAGTCTAAACACACACTGTGGGTGGGAATTTGAGGCTTCACCCCTTGCAGTAAATCGGTTAATACTCGCAGGAGCTGCTGCTTATCGATCGGACAGCCCCAGAGTTCATAGTCCACCGTGACATGTTCGGAAATAGGAGTAGACGTGCTCAAACTCTGGATATATTCCGGGTTGGGATACACAGCTCGTTTGAAGGCTTCGATGTCGGACCAATTCCGCAGGGCTTGGATGCCGCCGGATGTGGCACATGCGCCAATCGTAATCAGGGTCGTCGTCTGTTGGCGAAGTTCAAGAATTCGTGGCAAATCTTCCGGACAGGTAATCGAGCCTTCCACGAACGCAATATCATAAGGGCCTTCCCGCATATCGCTGGAGGCTTCAGGGAAGTAGGCGATGTCGAGTGCAGCTCCCAATGCCAAAAGGTCGTCTTCCAAATTCAAAATACTCAGTTGGCAACCATCACAGGAAGCAAACTTCACCACCGCCACTCGCGGGCGTTTTCTGCTTGGAGAAATGTGTGTTTCAATCATAGACGTAATCTTTATCAGTTGCGCATCGTCTTTATAGTTCCCCCTTTGAAAAAGGGGCTAGGGAGATTTGTTTTTATTTTTTTATTGTCATCCCCGACATCTTTAATCGGGAATCCATCTTCCCCTCCGATTCTTTCTACACTCCTACTTTCCCCATAAAGGGCATGACCCGGTCTAACCGCATCACCGGCCCATCTTTGCACAGGAAAAATGGACCAAGCTGACAATGGCCACACAAACCGATACCACATTCCATATGTCGTTCTAGAGAAACATACATAGAATCAGGACGCAGACCTTTATGCGTCAACACATTGCATGCCACCCGCATCATGATCTCTGGCCCGCACATCATGACCAGGGTATTGTCAGGGTCTACCTTTAGGTCGTCAAAGAGTTCAGTGACGACGCCGACATGGCTATGCCACGTCTTGCCGGGTTCGTCGCTAGTGAGTAGCACCTGCGTGTTGGGTTGATGACGCCATGAATCGTAACGCTCGCGATACAGCAAGTCATGCGGCGTTTTTACCCCATGGAGGATGGTCATATCCCCATACTCCTTGCGCCTCCGGAATATATACTCGATAGCTCCGACCACTGGCGCGCATCCCAATCCGCCGGTGATAATCAAAATATCTTTCCCCTTGGCTTCCTCCATCGGCCATCCCTGCCCGAATGGGCCACGAATGCCAACAGTCTCGCCTATCTGCATATTGCCCAATACCTGGGTAACTCGTCCGACAACCCGAATTGTGTGGTTCAGAAACCCTGGTTCATCCGGATCCGATACGATGGAAATCGCAACTTCACCTACCCCAAATACATAGAGCATATTAACTTGTCCGGCCTGAAACCGTAACGCCTTTTGGTGGGCAGGGTCGGTGAGTTGAAGCCGAAACGTTACAATATCGGTCGATTCTTGTTTCCGCTCAACGATCATGGCCGGATGAATGAGGTAAGGATTATGAGTCATACTGGTGTAG
>CBDUWS010000203.1:0-4034 GCA_965370985.1 uncultured bacterium | reverse complement strand
GAAGAAATGATTCAACAATCACAAGTCCGTCGATGACGACTCATAAAAAAACAGATATGGGATAACATTCGGCATTCGCACAAAAGTGAAAAAACAAGCTAGTCCTGCCAAGCAGATTGGAGCCGCCTATTGAGGATTTAGGAAAAACGAGGGTTTTCTAAAATTTTCTGCGGGATTTGTCTTGGATTCTGAATGATCGTATCGATTAATAGGTCATTCGGAAACATGCGGCCTGGAGGCAACCCCGTACGACAGAGAGGAACTCACCTACACAGAATTTCTTAAAGCGATGGGGTGAAATAACCTGCGAGCCTGATGTGAGTGGAAGGAAGAAAGCTACGAGCGAACCAACGTAAAAGTGAAGGAAAAGAGCAAGGAGCGCCTTTTACCCTTGAACTCCCGGTTAAATTTCTTGAATCCCTGCATAACTCAGCAAAAACATCGCCTAGAGGCTTCCAGTTGCGTTAAACTGTTTCTTCCGGTACCGTCATATGTGAATCGACCGTCTCGTTTGACCAAGCCATTCTCCGGCTGTTCTGGCCGGTGTCGTTGCTCAAATCTCCGTAGACCGGCCTCGATAAAGATCCACAAATCCTTGAACAATAATGTTTAAGCGGTCGGTGCTATGCTCCATACCTAATTAAAGGAATTGCTGTTATGCCGAATCAAAAACGACGAAAAGACATTCGCAACGTGGCCATCATCGCACATGTCGATCATGGCAAAACCACTTTGGTCGACGCCTTGCTCAAACAAACCGGCGCCCATGTGTTCAAAGAAGGCGAAGCCGTCATCATGGATTCGAATCCATTGGAAAAAGAACGTGGGATTACCATTTTTTCGAAAAATGCCTCACTGCTCTATAAAGATACCCGCATCAACATCGTCGATACCCCTGGCCATGCCGACTTTGGCAGTGAAGTCGAACGAATTCTGCGAATGGTGGACGGCGTATTGCTCTTGGTGGACGCGTTCGAAGGCCCCATGCCCCAAACGAAATTCGTCCTCAAAAAATCATTGGAACTCCATCTTAAGCCCATCGTGGTCATTAACAAGATTGATCGGCCCAATGCTCGTCCTGAAGAAATCGTCAATCAAACATTCGATTTGTTTTGTGAGCTCAATGCCACCGACGAACAATTAGATTTCCCCATTGTGTACGCCTCCGGCAAAGAAGGACAGGCCACTCTGGATCTCGTTGATCCTGCTGTTGACATGAAGCCCTTATTGGACACCATCATCCATCGGGTCTTGCCGCCAGTTGCTGATCCTGAGCAACCGTTTCAAATGCTCGTGACCATCTTGGAATATGACTCCTATATCGGTCGGGTTGCGGTTGGACGGATTGTTCATGGAATGATTCAAGTCGGAAATCCTATCGTCGCCGTCAAGCGGGATGGCACCATTGCTCGAGGAAAGGTCACAAAATTGTTGGCCTATCAAGGACTCACCCGTGTCGAAAGCGAATCCGCGCAAGCAGGAGACATTATCTCCCTGGCAGGCGTTCAAGATGTTCGGGTTGGAGAAACCCTCGCCTCCCCCCAAAACCCGACAGCCTTACCGACGGTTAATATTGATGAACCCACGATTTCCATGAACTTCTCCCACAACACCAGTCCCTTGGCTGGAAAAGACGGGGGTCGGTTTCTCACGTCCCGACACATTCGGGAACGCCTGGCTCACGAAGCCATGATGAATGTGGGCATCAAAGTGGAGGAGTCTGATGGAGGCGAGCGATTTAAAGTCTCTGGACGAGGCGAACTCCATTTGTCCATTTTAATCGAGACGATGCGGCGAGAAGGGTTTGAATTAGAAGTGTCCCCGCCAAAAGTCATTTACAAAGAAATCGATGGCGAAATTCTAGAACCAGTCGAGCTCGTGGTCATTGAAGTGGACCCCGGCTATCAAGGCTCGGTCATTGAAACGCTCGGCGGCCGGAAAGCGGACATGAAAGACCTGCAAATCAGCGCGGTCGGCACCGTCCGCATGGAATTCCACATTGCGTCACGGGCCCTTTTAGGATTTCGCAGTGAATTATTGAGGATGACCAGAGGAAGCGGCGTCATGTCGCAAATCTTCTATGAATACCAGCTGTTTAAAGGTGAAATTCCTCACCGTTCAGCAGGGGTCCTCATTTCCCATGGTCCGGGACAAGCCGTGGCCTATGGCCTCTGGGGGCTCCAAGACCGGGGAGAAATTTTCCTCCATCCCGGAGTCGACATTTACGAAGGCATGCTGGTTGGGGTGAACAACAAAGGCAACGACCTCGTGGTGAATGCCATCCGCGAGAAAAAACTCACCAATATTCGGGCATCTGGAACGGATGAAGCCATACACCTCATTCCACCACGCGAAATGACGCTAGAGTTCGCCTTGGAATTCATCGAAGATGATGAACTGGTCGAAGTGACTCCAAAAAATATTCGACTGCGTAAGCGCTACCTCACCGACAACGAACGTCGCGCCGTCCGGAATCGGCAAAAACGCGCATAATCCTAAAAACAGCAGTTGGATCATGAAAGTCTGCACAACCCCTTGACGCACCTAGGAAATGGCACAATGGACTCATCACCCCAAAGGTGACCACGCCAGTCTTCCATTCCCTATGCCCATCAATTGCTTGCACAGCTTTTTCGCGCTCAACTGCTGCTTTTAGGATAATCTCAGTTTCCTTCCACACTCCACCCCCTATTTCCTCATTGTCCAGGGAATTAGGACTTTCCTATTTTACATTTTTTACGTATAATTCAGGTCCTACCGAAAAGCTTGGAATGGCCTCAAGGAAGGTCTTTTCCTGGCAAATACGCATTCCATTGTGGAGTAGGCATGAAGAATAATTTTTTTAAGGGACATGGCTTGGGCAATGACTATATTGCCCTGGATCCGGCAAAACTCTCGTTTAAATTGACCCCCCGAACCATTCGAGCGCTGTGCGATCGCAATTGGGGGATCGGCAGTGATGGAATTTTAGCCTTAGTCCCTTCCAAAAAAGCCAATTTTGGGCTCAGGATTTATAATCCAGACGGCAGTGAGGCAGAAAAGTCCGGGAATGGATTGCGTATTTTTGGATGTTATCTCTACCACACCAAGCACACCAGGAAAAAACACTTTACCGTAGAAACTAAAGGTGGATTGGTCGAGATTCATCTGGAGTTGAATGGCCACGGGTTGGTGGGCGGAGCTACCGTGGACATGGGCCGTGCGGTCTTTCAACCCATTGCCTTGCCCTGTACCTTACGCGTGCCAGAATTGATTCAACAGCCCGTAAAAGCCGCAGAGCAATCGCTTCGATTTACGGGGGTCAGCGTGGGCAATCCACATTGCGTGGTCTACAAAAAACGGGAGGAACGCTGGACCCGTGAGGAATTATTAGAAATCGGACCAGAACTCGAAAACCACACAATTTTCCCCAAACGAACCAATGTCCAATTGGCGGTTCCCATCGGACCAAAAGCCATTTCTATTCTCATTTGGGAACGCGGGGCAGGAGAAACCCAAGCCTCGGGATCATCGGCTTGCGCAGCTGCCTGTGCCGGTGTGCGGTTGGGCCTTGTCAAAAGCCCGGTGATGGTAAAAGCCCCAGGCGGCACCTTAGAAATTACCGTGGACCCACAATATAACGTCACGATGAAAGGTCCTGTTGCAGAAGTGGCTCGTGGAGAAATCAGTCCAGCCTTTCTTTACAATCTGTGAACACGTAATTTCGCCTTCCACAAATATTCGCTATCGTTTCTTCCCGCTATTTCACAAATCAGTGCGCTTATCATTGCGGGATGTTTTTGCATGTATTCCTTCATTTCATTTTGATCGAGTTGATTGGGCCTGAAGCCCCAATAAGGGAAACGCTCTAAGAACCCACTAGCCTATTCTTCTTGAAATTTCCTTCGTAGGTAGCGCAATTTACCTCTAAAGTAAATTCATAAGGCTATTCCACAAATTTTTACAGCCCTGTTCAGCCTCCCTGATTTCAGGTAATGTTCCCTCCCACTTAACGATTTTTCGGTGATCGTTATCACCATCCATATTAATTTCAT
>CBDUWS010000202.1:0-4045 GCA_965370985.1 uncultured bacterium | reverse complement strand
CCAGTTCTCCAGAATAAATTTTCATGACGGTGGCGAGAAATTCCAGAGCTTGGGGCTTTGGTCGTTGAAATGAATTTCGACCAATGATCGACCCGAAGCCTCCGCCATCACGAATAGCTCGGGCTTCATCAAAGATCTTTTGATCTTCGCCCTTCGCACCACCAGAAAAGATCACTATTCGCCGTCCATCAAAAGCACTTTGCACCACATGACGAATACGGTCGGCTGGTGTGCTGATCGGGATTTTCTCTGCTTCATAGACTTTCTTGGCGGCCGCTTGTTCTAAATGGGCACTCGGGACTTTGACTTTAATAATATGAGCCCCAAGCTGTGCTGCAATTTGCGCCGCATAGGCCGCGACATCTATCGCCGTTTCCCCTTCCTTACTCAATCCTTCCCCACGCGGGTACGACCACACGACCACCGCCAGCCCATAGGACTTCGCTTCTTCAGCAATCTCCCGCAAATGTTGATACATCTCTTGGCTATGGGCCGACCCAGGATAAATGGTGTAGCCCACGGCGCAACACCCTAGTCGCAAAGCATCACGAACACTCCCCGTAATAGCTGAATTGGGGTCTTTAGTTGCATGCAACGAGTCATTATTATTTAGTTTTAAAATTAGTGGTATTTGGCCCGCAAACTCGGCTGCTCCGGCTTCTATAAAACCTAGTGGAGCCGCATAGGCATTGCACCCCGCCTCTATGCCGAATTGAAAATGGTACAGTGGATTATAGCCGGAGGGGTTAGGTGCAAAAGATCTGGCAGGTCCATGCTCAAACCCCTGATCCACCGGGAGGATGACTAATCGTCCCGTTCCCCCTAACCGCCCGTTCATCAGCAACCGAGCCAGATTCATCAACACACCTGGAGGATTGCCATCATAATTTCGCAAAATTTCTTTCACCCGAGGTGTCATCATGACTACTCCTTCCACAAAGTTTCTATTAAGATTTTGTTGTTAAAATTTTCGGAGTCCACTCTTTTCTGAAGCATAAAAGAGCCTGCCAGCTATGACAATATGGCTAAGTGTTTTTTCTCAAACTGTCGTTCATTGTTCAGTCCTTTCAACCTTTTTTCGAAGAGCTATCAGCTCTTGCTCCATCGCGTCAAAGCGTTCAGCAATGGGGTCTGGAATATTCGTGTGGTCCATAGTGGCTTCAGGAAGGCGCTCACCATCGTATTTGACGATACGTCCGGGATTCCCAACAACCGTGGAATTCGCAGGGACTGAGCGGAGAACCACTGCATTGGCACCAACCTTCACGTTATCACCAATGCGAATTCCACCCAACACTTTCGCTCCTGCACCCACGACGACATGGCTTCCCAACGTCGGGTGGCGTTTGCCTCGTTCTTTACCAGTCCCTCCCAATGTGACTCCTTGAAACAAGGTCACATAATCCCCAACTTCCGTCGTTTCGCCAATAACAACTCCCATACCATGATCAATAAAGAACCCTGTCCCAATGGTGGCGCCCGGATGAATCTCTACACCGGTGAGCCAGCGTGTTATTTGAGAAATGAGCCGAGGGAAAAATGGAACTTTTCGATTCCATAGCCAATGGGAAATTCGATAGGCTAATAGCGCATGAAACCCTGAATAGGTGAAAAACACCTCCAGTCGACTCGTAGCAGCCGGATCACGCTCAAAAACCGCCTGTAGGTCTTGAGCAATTTGTGTCACCTTTGCCATTCATCCATCCTCGCATACAACGTAAGAAGCAAAAGTTCTTTTCCACACTCTCTCAGGTTTTCAAAGACTGAATCAAGCACACAGCCATAACCGCGATCCCTTCTGCCCGACCAATCATCCCAATCCCTTCCCCACTTTTTACTTTAATATTCACTCGATGACAATCCACTTGGAGGACACAAGCCAGACTTTCCTGGATCGCCTTCATATAAGGTGCCAGCTTTGGGGCCTGCGCACATATCACCGTATCCAAATTAACGAGACCAAATTTCTTTTCCACTAGAGTCTGCACCACATTTTCCAACATGAGGAGACTCGAAAGGTCTTTAAAAGCCGAATTACTGCTAGGATAGCGTGTCCCAAGATCCCCTTCTCCCATAGCTCCCAAAAGCGCATCACAGACGGCATGTGTCAACGCATCCGCATCTGAATGCCCATCCAGGCCATGCGAATGGGGAATGGGCACACCGCCTAAAATTAACGGTCTGCCTTCACGGAATGGATGAATATCGTATCCTTGACCGATTCGCATATCCCTCACGAAGTTCTGTCAGCCCTCAACATTGTCAAACTACCCCATAAATTGAATACGATCACGGTTTGGGCTTTACCCTATTCAAAATGGCCTCTCCAAAAATCAGATCATCAGACCTCGTGATCTTTATATTAAAACAACTCCCCTCCACAACGGAAACCGGGTACCCCATTCGTTCGATCAAAGCGGCGTCATCCGTGACTTCCCAATGTTCCTGTTGTGCGTGTTTATGAGCTTCAACCAACCGATCATATCGAAAAACCTGAGGAGTTTGAATATGCCATAACTCTTCTCGATTTAATGTCTCTTGAATAACCCTTTGTGCGTCAACCCGTTTAACCGTATCATGAATGGGCATGGCGACAACCGCCGCCCCAGTTTCCTTAGCACAGGAGATGGCATTTTCAACCAACCTATCGTCAATAAAGGGACGAACGCCATCATGAACCAGGACCAGGTCCGGAGGATCGGAAATGGCGAAGAGCCCATTGCGCACCGAATCTTGACGGCGTTGTCCCCCTGCAACAATGTGCGTGACCTTCCCCAATCCAAAGGGATTCACAATTTCACGCCAACAATACTCTCTGTCATTTTCAGGCACAGAAAGGATAATTTCACGGATTGATTCGATCCGCTGAAGAACCTTGAGGGAGAGAACCAGAAGAGGAATACCGCCCAGGGTAAGGTATTGTTTGCGAGCTGTCCCACCCATGCGAGTCCCTTGGCCCGCAGCAGGGACAACAGCCACAACAGACTTAGACACGCGTCAAGCTTAACTCCTCGCGTTCGGTTTCTTCTTTGAGGCGTGTAAAGATCATTCGACCAGCGCTGGTTTGCAACACACTTGTCACAATCACATCCACGTTTTTTCCGATAGACAATCTGGCATGATCCACAACCACCATCGTCCCATCATCTAAATAGGCCACGCCCTGCCCAGATTCTTTTCCTTCTTTCAACACAAACACGCGAATGGTTTCTCCTGGCAGCACCACCGGCTTAAGGGCATTACACAGGTCATTAATATTTAGCACTTCCACGCCCTGAATACCCGCCACCTTATTCAGATTAAAATCATTCGTCAGGACCTTCCCATTCATTTGTTTTCCCAATTCTATCAATTTCGTATCAACTTCTTTGACATGTGGGAAATCGTCCTCCACCAATTTCACTTGAATATTGGTCATTTTTTGAAGCACATTGAGAATATCTAACCCTCGTCTCCCCCTGGCTCGCTTTAATCCGTCCGAAGAATCTGAAATATGTTGCAATTCTTGAAGAATAAAATGCGGAACGATCAATGTGCCTTCGATGAAACCGGTTTCACATAAATCAGCGATTCGACCATCAATAATCACACTCGTATCCAGCAACTTCAGCTTCATTGTCTGCTCACCACTTCCCCTGGCCGGCCCATGATCGGCCCACCCTTCATTGCCAAATCGTATCCCCATGCTTAGCCCCCAATAGGGGACCCCTAAAAATAGGAGTAGCGTGGCCAACAGAGAGAAGACGGAATGTTCAAAATTTCCAACTAAGCCAGTCAAGAGGCCAATCAATCCAGCAATTAGAAGACTGATAACCAATCCAACTCCGCCCCACAATGCCACTGGTAAGGGGACAGACTGTAATCGTCGCTCAGCGACGAGAATGCAGACGCCCACCACCGCTCCAATGAGGGCACCCATTCCAAGAATTTCGGTTTGGCCATCCGAGAGACTCCATCCCAAGGACAGACCCAACACAATCCCAACGACAAGGAACATGGCTCGTAGCACCATACGAGATTCTCCTTCTCTTAGGTTTGCCATTCA
>CBDUWS010000201.1:0-4063 GCA_965370985.1 uncultured bacterium | reverse complement strand
TACCAATGCCAAACGCAAAAACCCGAGCGTTGGGGTGCTTCTGGATTTCCCCGACAATGGCCATATCATTGCCGATATATCCGTCCGTCATAAAACAGACAATCCGCACATGCTCCTGTGAATCAGTTGGATCTAACGCCGCTCGAATCGCTTTCATCATTTCTGTGCCACCCCCACCTCTACGAGAAGAGAGAAAGGCTTGGGCTTTTCCCACATTCGAGGATGTGGCCGGAACCGGTTCGGGAAACAGAATGTGAGTATCACCCGCAAACGTAATGAGATTAAACGTATCGCGCGGATTGAGCCCATCTATGGCAAGGCGCATTGTCTCTTTGGCCTTTTCAATTGGAAAACCCGACATGGACCCTGAAGTGTCCAACACAAAGACCAATTCCTTTGGCGTCACTTCATCCGTCTTCACGCGATCCGGGGGTTGCAACAAGAGGGTAAAAAACCCATTCCTCCCATTCCGATGAGTCAGCACCGCATCACGAATATCCTCTCCCGCCACCGCATACGTCAGGATAAAGTCTTTATTGGGAATGGTCGCTTCTTGTTTGAGATGAACTTCAGCCTGGGAAGCTTTTGAGTTGGTCACTACAATCTCATGCGTTATTGATTGGACTTGGTGAATCGACACTCCAGCATCAATCTTCACGGACAGTGACAGGTCATGTCCTGAACGCGTACCCGGCTGTAGAACAGGCGGGGTGATATGTGACGCATCAGGGACTTGGTCGGTGTCATACGCCCACCCGCCACCCAAAGGTAGAGTTTGCGCAATGGGTTGGCCGGGGATATAGCGCGGCCCCACCACCATGGGGAATACGACCGAATAGACTCCACCGTCATAGGACAAGGTCTGCACATAACTGATCGTGATCGATACCTGTTCCCCTGGCAGAATATTCGCCACGGACTGCGTAAAAATATTGGGCCGTTCCTGATCCAACAAGCCAGCCACATTGCCACGACGTTTCGCCGCTTCATAAATGGTTCGAGCTTCCTCCCGTTTTTTGATTGTGCCTTTTACGACCCGGTCACCCACGATGAGCGTCATATCGTCCACCGCTGCATTCTGCGGAAGTGGAAAGGTATAGACCGCTTCAATTTTGTCGGAATAAGGGTTTTCGAACTGCTGAGTCACCTGCACCCGTGCCAACGGGCCGCTAACCTGAATAGAGACATTGGTGTGTTTCAACGGAAAAGACTGATTCGGCTTTCCCTCATCGTCTAGACCAATTAAAGACCCAGACTCCTCGCTGACCCATTCGGTACTCGCATGAGCTACCGAAGCGGGATTTACCCCAAAGCCCAACAAACCTCCACCAACCAGAGCCATCACCCCAGCCAAACCACCACCCAGAACCCAGCCTAAAACTCTTTTCCCACCATTTTTGATGTTCATGACTCTCCTCCTTTAGTTCCGCGGCCCCATGCCGCTTCAAAAGAGGAGATGGCACCACTCCGCAAATCCTTTCAAACAAAGATATACAAGGATCTGTAAATTATATTGCCAAAATTATTTACGTAATAGATAATTGATAACGTCGAAGTCAGCTAGGACAAGTTATCTGTCAGAAAAGGAGGAAGGAATCATGACATCAGAAAATGTCAACGTCCGAGTGACAGGAGATCTTCGCAATCACCTCCAGCAACAGATTGGCCTGTTTGGGCTATATGAGAATGCCAGCGAATATATCCGGGACCTCATCCGCCGAGATCTCAAAGACCGTAAGGCTGACTGGGAGTGGCTACGCCAAGAGTTAGAGCCAGGCCTCCGTGCCGATAAACGACAATTTTTTCACGTGACTGCTGATGAGGTGATTAAACGCAATACAAAATCCAAGAGGTACAGGCCCTAATGATTTAATATATTGTTTTGTGTCCTTATTTCCCTCTGGATAGATGAAGTATCAAATTCGAACAATATAAAAGAAAACCAATTTTGAAAATCTCCCTATTCAGGAGTAAAATCCGGCGAGGGATTTTTCGAGAGAGGGAAATAGCAAGCAATGCATGGGAGGTCGCGGACAGTGGCCCTTGGAGCAGGAAAAATTACCGGCAGGACAACGATCCGGAAAAACCAATTGTTTTGTGTGAGCAAGCTGCAAAACACATCAACGGGCAAACCGATTCAACATAATACGAAAACATTTTCTTGAACCTTATTCTTCTTCCAAGACAATTTTGATCCGTAGAGGGGTCCCAGGTTCCAGAAAAGGATCAAGGACGAAATTATCTGTTGCCGCATTTTCTATGAGACTTCCTTTAGATCGCTCCGAGCCTACACCCCGACCAAGCCATTTGCCTAAATCCGTGAGTGGTGTGGATGACAGCAAAACCGTTATGGACGACACCACAGGCTTTCCCAAGGCATTCGTGACTTGGCTTAAGGCAAAATTCACAGGCTGATAAGCCTTCACTTGTATGGCCCCATCTGATGACCTCGGAATATCCAAGGATTCGGGCCGCATCCATTGCCATTTTCCCTTTCCGAAAGATGTCAACACATACAGATGCCCCGATACATTAGGCTCTATGGACAGGTGAAGTTCCGACCATTTTCCTGAAAATTTTTCGATATTAATCCCTTCATCTTTTCCATCCACTGCTCGCCGAACAAAGCTATATCGTATCCCTCTAGTTTGTCTCGGTGTGTCATCCTGAACGACTTCTTTGGGGTCCTTTAGATCTGAGACTTCTTCTGTCAACGCTTTTTCAGCTTTAGAAGTCGTTCCCCTTAGAAGTTGCTGTGCTCGCATTCCGTCTAATTCTTTCCCTACCGCATCAACTCCTGTACTTTTATTGGCATAAAACAATTCCTGGGCACTCAGGGAAGAGATGGCATCTCCCTTTTGCAGCTGATCAGCAAAGGAAGGTGCCCGAGCCAATTGCTGGAGGTCTTTTTCTTCTGCCCCTGGAAACGCCACAGAAGGAGCGACCACCGGCCCTTCTTCCGGGAAGTTCTGAACAATTGCAGACTCTGGAGGCTGAAACACCGATTTTTTAGCTTTCAGCCGACGTTCCTTTTTGACCTCTTGTCGTCGGATATCTTCAGAACGAACCTGTGGTGAAGGTTGACGCATGCGTTCCGAATCTTTTGAAGCTTTAGCGATAGTTGATGGCGGTGGTAAGGAAACTGGAGCCGATAAGCCTGCAACCCGCTTAGACTCCCTTTGGTCTTTTTTCTGTGGATCTTGGGTTTGCTCCTTCATTTCGGCTATTTGGGATGGTTGAGACCGAAATACCTCTTCATTTTTATCGTTATCTTCATCTTGGGACATAGAACGTTCCACCTGCTGCCCCTGCTCGACCAATGATCCCCAGTCTTTTTCCATTTGCCAGCCAAAGATGAGGGCGAGGCCCATTGCGGCGATGCTTCCGACCCAGGCAAGGGTTGTTGGTTGGCGGAACCAGGACAACCCCGAACGGGAAGATGGTGCGCCCCCTTGCGGCTCCCCTGATGTTTGTAAGCTGGCCAGAATTCGTTGGCGTGCCTCCGGATCGGCGAGCAGGACTTTCAAAGCTTCCTCATCGGCTAACGCATCAAACAGCGTCTGATCATGTAGGGCCGCTTCGAATAATTGGCGCTTCTCCTCTTCTGTCAGCGTATCAGTAGCATAGCCGCCGAGAATCTGTTCCCAAGACTTGGACATTAGCTAACCGTCTCCTTATTGGGTCGCTGACCTTTCTCCTCTAGAGAAATTGTCTCCCATCCTCCTCCCATCAGAGTCAGGAGTTGCTTGCGACACCGTGAATCCCAAGTATAAATCGTATTGATGGAACGTTCCCCTAAAATTTCCTTGATCTCTGGAAATGTATTGCCTTCGAGTTTCAACCGAAACAATTTTTGGCACCGCTCGCCTAATTGCTGCAACGCGGCTATCAGTTGTGTCACTCGCTCTTTCTGCTCGGCTTGCATAGCTGGATCGTCTCCGGGATCGACAAGCGGATGATCATCTACCGATTCCTGGTTGTATTCTCCCCGCCGCAATGTTTTTCGATGACGATCCAGCATTTTAAACCGCAGAATCTGAAACGACAGGGGAACCAGCTCGGT
>CBDUWS010000200.1:0-4077 GCA_965370985.1 uncultured bacterium | reverse complement strand
GTTCGACCCGACAAAAGCCTCGGGGAAAGAAGAAGACTCGACCGGTTGTGTAGAAAAAAATCCTGAAGGCTTGGTGCACGCACCCTTAGGTCAGGAAGAAAATAGTATCGTTATCCGTATCGAAGGCGATGGGCGAGGGTTTGCGGTCGTGGCTGACGAAATTCACAAATTGGTTGAACAGACGACCAAGGCAACCAAAGAGATGGGTGCTATGGTTCGACAAATTCAGCAGGATATCAAGAATGTGGTGTCTTCCAGGGATCAAGGCACCAACCAGGTTTGCCAAGGTGTGGAACCGGCGAATAAGACTGGAGAGGCCATTTCAAAAATTCAAGCTATGGCCAATGAAATGGTTGTGATGATCCAACAAATCGCCGGTGCGGCTGAAGAGCAGTCGAACGCCACACAGCAAATAGCAGGGGACTTGGAGGCCATGACGCAAACGACTCGACGAACGATCAGCGGCGTTGCTGACTCGGCCCAATCCTGTCATCAACTCATTACTTTAGCGAATGATCTACGGAAAACGGTTAGCGCGTTTAAAGTCTGACGGGATGAGGCTAAGGATAACCCCATCCGTATACCTTGAATTTCCTGGCATCTTCTAAATCATGAGAATCATGAGGCAGATTCCTAAAGAGATGGCGGAGTTTCGGACGGAGTAGATGAAGGAGGTAGAAATTGATTTTTTTGATTCACGGCCTTTTCCAGCAATCCGACCGAATCTTTCAACAAATCCGCCGCACAAGTCAATGTGACATGCAGTTGTTGCCATGCGTCATCCCAACGTTCTTCGCGTTGAAGGTCCTGGAAACGTTGATGCTGTTCTTGGAGAATCGCTTTTTTTGCATCAAGCATCAATCGATCAGCTTGGGCACTGGCTGGTCTGTCCATAATAAGTATCCTTTATGAAGATAAAAATACGAATAATATTTTCACCCTATCAGAGTGGAGATTGGGGTCACAAGAATTCAATGTGTGGATTTGATCGAGAATCAGTGAAGTTTTGTGAGGTTGGTGTTATTTTGTGCGGTTCCAACATGGCATCAATAACCATTGATGCATTCCAATGAGCAAAAACGGTCAGCCCATTCGAGTTCTGGTGGTTGATGATTTCGGCCTTTATGCGCAACAGGCTTTCCATGATGCTTATGAAATGTTCAGACCTGCAAGTGGTGGGAACGGCTATGAATGGACGCGATGCCATTGAACAAGCCAAACGCATTCAGCCGGATGTGATGACTCTGGATATTGAGATGCTAAGCATGATTGGTTTTGAAAGTATTAGATCATATGACGGACCATCGCACACTTCTCAACATTATAGTAAGTACCTTTGAGGCGGAAGGATCTGGTGTCATACTTCAATCGCTTGCACGAGGCGCAGGTGATTTTATTGAATGTGGAATTGTTATTTGGCATTGGGGCCGTTTGTTAAGGAGAGCTGTGTAGAATGGACATTTTATCGATCCTAGGTATTATCATTGCCATTGGGGCAATTGTTGGTGGGCAACATTTAGAGGGCGGCCATATCAGTTCAATTATGCAGGGGACCGCGTTCCTCATTGTGGCGGGAGGAACGCTGGGAGCGGTGATGCTCCAATTTCCTC
Source organism: uncultured bacterium (assembly GCA_965370985.1). Lineage (GTDB taxonomy): Bacteria > Nitrospirota > Nitrospiria > Nitrospirales > UBA8639 > Nitrospira_E. Next base: position 2,467 of record CBDUWS010000200.1, on the reverse strand, counting down.
TCAACATTTTCCTGAAAGCCATGGGTAGTCTTGGGATGGTCTTTGGCAACGTGCATGTGGATATGAAAGGTATTATTACCAATGTCGTGGAGTTATCCAACGTGAGTCGCAAACAGGGGCTCTTGGCATTGGAAGGACAGATGAAAAATATTACTGATCCCTTTATGGCCAAAGGGGTCCAACTTGTGGTGGACGGGACTGAACCCCCCAAGATCCGGGAAATTCTGGAAGTTGAAGTGGGAGTGCTTGAAGACGAATACATGACCTCGGCAAAGGTCTGGGAGGCATTTGGGGGCTATGCACCCTGCGTGGGGATCATCGGTGCGGTGCTGGGCCTGATTCATGTGATGGAAAATCTCGCCGATCCCTCTGCCTTAGGCAGTGGCATTGCGGTGGCTTTTGTGGCGACCGTGTATGGGGTCGGGGGGGCCAATCTTTTCTTTCTGCCAATGGGGAGTAAAATCAAAATTAAAGCGAAAGACTTGATCGCTGGCAAACTGATGGTGGTGGAAGGGCTCTTGAGCGTGGCGCAGGGAGAGAATCCTCGGATGATTGAAGAAAAGCTGAGCGGGTTTTTGCCGAGCTCTGAGAGAAAGAATTAGATGGCGATGTCCGGGTCTGTGGACGAGTGAATCCATGAAGAAAAAGCATGAAGAACATGAAAATATGGAACGGTGGTTGGTCTCCTATGCTGACTTTATCACCCTTCTTTTTGCCTTTTTTGTGGTGATGTATTCCGTGTCTTCCGTCAATGAGGGAAAATACCGCGTCTTAAGCGATTCCCTTGCCAGTTCTTTCTCAAAGACGAAAGCCGTAGGCGACCTGTCCATTATGAAACTGCCGGTTGCAAAAAGTCAGCAGATTGTGGTGACAGAACGTCAAAAATCCCAAGACAATGCACGGACGTTTCTTAAAGTGGCCAATGCAATTAGCACATCGAAGGTGCCCCAAGGCGTAAAGATTACATCGACTAAACGTGGGTTGAGCATTCGGATCAATGATAACGCGTTATTTAGTAGCGGGAACGCTGATATCAATCCCCAGATTAAAGAGTTTCTGGATTTGATTGCTGGGTTGGTCAGGGATTTACCGAATCTCATTGTGGTGGAAGGGCATACGGATAATCAACCCATTAAAACGTCGACCTTTCCTTCAAACTGGGATCTTTCCACCGCGCGGGCGAATATGTTAGTTCGGCATTTTACAGAATATCATCATTTACGATCCGATCGTTTTTCCTCAACCGGGTTTGCGGGTACGCGACCCATTGAGTCTAATTCCACCGTAGAGGGACAAGCCTCCAATCGTCGCGTAGAGTTGATTGTTTTGCGTGGCACCAGTCCTCGTGCTTTGGATTCTCATCCATTTCTTCCGTGAATAAGTGAAAAGTTAAAAGGTTAAGGGAAAAGGAGAGAGTTAAGAATTTCTTTCCTGTAATTTCCTTCCCACTTTTTACATTTCCCTCCTTACTTTTCTCATCTTCTTGCTAGGCAGGTTTCTGCGCATATGGAAAGTTCTGCCGGTAGTTTCCTGGCGGATTTGGGAAAATACGAATTCCTTCCCTTTTCAGAAATCACCATCTTCTAGGCAAAAAATGCCAGGACATTCTCTCTTGCCTCCTTTTTTGTTGGGGGAATCAAGAGTGAAGGTGTTCGTACGACGGTCAATAAGAATTTTCTTTATGGGTAATTTCATTGAAGGATCATTGGCACATGCGTTGCAAAAAGCTGCGTGAACGCTTAGCAAGGAGGCACCTATGAATCGTGGCATTTATCCTCCCCTCGCAGGGGCCATCACGCTTGAACGTCGGCTGGAAATCCTCTCTCATAATATTGGGAATGTTCAGACGACTGGATTTAAGCAGGATAAGCCAATTTTCGCGACGATTCTTGGCCAAACCTCTGGCCCGTCAGTTGCTGGCATTGATTTGTTTCCCTTGATTGACGCCTTGCCTTCAGATCGCTCGCAGGGCGTTCTCTCTCATACCGGCGAAACTTTAGATGTGGCATTACAAGGTGAGGGGTTTCTCGTAGCGCAAACTCCTGAAGGGCTTCGCTATTACCGCGGGGGAAAGCTGCAGCGCAATTCCGATGGGAATCTCGTGACCCATAATGGAGATCCCTTAATGGGGAAAAAGAAGCCGATTAAATTGCCGCCTGGGGAAATTGTCATTGATAACGCCGGAAACATCAGCGTGAAAAATGTCGTGGTGGGCACCTTGCGTCTTGATGTGATTGCCAAAGGAGAAAATACTTCCAAAGTAGGCGATTTATACTGGACGGTTCCTGAAAATCCGACCCGCGCGCGTGAGACAACCGTCCATCAAGGCATGTTGGAAAAATCCAATGTGAATCCTTCGTTGGATATGGTGGAATTGATTAAAGTCACTCGGGAGTATGAGCAAATGCAAAAGGCGATTCAGGCGATGGACGAAATGGCGAGTCAAGCCATTCAAGCTGGTCGAGTC
>CBDUWS010000199.1:0-4082 GCA_965370985.1 uncultured bacterium | reverse complement strand
CGGTGACCCGGGACGGATTCGTCAAATCGTCACTAACCTCGTGGGAAACGCCGTGAAATTCACCGAGCATGGCGGCGTCACAGTGACGGCGCATGCCGAACGACTGGCCGGGGATACCCTTCAGTTTCATATCGATATCGCAGATACCGGTATTGGGATGAGTCCGGAAGCCGCGAACCGAATTTTTGAAGATTTTGTCCAGGCCGATGTATCGGTAACCCGAAAATTTGGCGGGACCGGTCTTGGATTATCCATCAGCCGCAAGTTCGCACAGGCTTTAGGTGGCGACATTACCGTCGAAAGTGAGCCAGGTGCCGGTAGCATGTTCAGGGTCTCCCTTGATGCCGGCAGTGCGATGGAAGTGGCATGGGTGACTCCCGAGCAGGCCTTAGCCGTTTCCGATCTTCCCCGGATGCAGGAATGCGCTGACTGGGTCTTTCCAGCAGCACGGGTCCTGGTCGTAGACGATGGTCCGGAGAATCGCGAATTTGTCAAGGTGGTGTTGGAGGAGTATGGGCTGACGATTGACGAGGCTGGCAATGGTCGCATTGCAGTGGAGATGGTTACCGCCACCGATTACGACCTCGTCCTCATGGATGTGCAGATGCCCGAAATGGACGGCTTGACCGCGACTAAGTTGATGCGCGACCACGGCTTGCAGATCCCCATCATGGCGTTATCCGCCAACGTCATGAAAGGCTTTGAACAGGAGTTATTTGACGCGGGGTACACCGACTATCTTACCAAACCGATCGACCTTGACCGCTTCATGTCCAAGCTGGCTGAACTGCTCAATGCCGAGCCGAAACAGGAAACGTTTACCGAATCGATCATGTCGGAATCGACCCAAGAACCAGCAACCCGGGTCGAGGATTCTTCGCCAATTGTGTCCAGGCTTGGTGCTAATAATCCCAGGTTTGCCAATGTAATTTCACGATTTGTGAGCCGTTTGGAAGAACAGCTGCCTGCGATGGATGAGGCCTTCTGGGCCCAAGATTTTGAATCGGTTGCCAAATTAGCCCATTGGCTAAAGGGAGCGGGTGGGACTGTAGGATTTGACGTGTTTTACGAGCCAGCCAGCGAACTTGAATCGGCCGCCAAAGCGATGGATTTATTAGCCATTGAACGACAACTTCAACAGATTCATGGGTTGGCGGGGCGTATTGTTATCGAAGATCAGCTTGCCACCGTAAGCGATGCCCCTCAGGCACATTGAGGGGGTGCCATCTGACCTCTACAAAGGAATAGAGGAAAAATCTTGTCTCTTAGGATTCATCTTGGAATGACCGACAGGAAGGGAGTGGAACTGCCATGAGCGACCATCTCCGGTGCGGTTCAACCTTGACCCTGGGCTTCTGGACATCATAGGAATGGCATAAACAGCAACTCTTACTCCGAGAGTCGAATATCGATTTAAGGATAAAGAAAAGATAAAGATATGATGAGTGAGAACAACAGGGAATCAGGTAGCTTCGTTCAAGGTTCGCCCGAATCATTGGGCAAAAGTGAATCGACCAGTATGATGACCCTGCCTAATGAATTGAGAAGCGAATCCGACACCTTTTCCCAAGCCACCATCATGATGGTCGACGATGAGGCCACGACCATGGAAGTCATGCAAGCCTTTCTGGAAGATGCTGGGTATCAGCGCTTTGTGCTCGTGGAAGATTCGCCCCGTGCCATGGCGAAAATTGAAGAGTTTCCGCCGGATATCCTGCTCCTTGATCTAATGATGCCCGAGGTTTCAGGATTCGAAATCTTACAACAGATAAGGGCTCATTCGGCGTTGACGCATTTACCTGTCATTATCCTGACCTCTTCATCGGATGCCGAGACCAAACTCAAAGCTCTTGACCAGGGCGCTACGGATTTCCTGTCCAAGCCGGTGGATCCCAGTGAATTGATACTCCGGGTTCGCAATACGCTTGCAGCTAAGGCCTATCAAAACCAACTCGCCTACTATGATTCCCTCACAAAATTACCAAACCGGAGTTTGTTTCTTGACCGGTTAGCCTGGTTCCTACAGCGCGCAGAACGCCAAAACGAAAATCTTGTGATGTTTCACATCACTCTCGACCAGTTTAAGCGTGTGCACAATACCTTGGGGCCGCAGGTTGGTGATCAAGTGATCATGCAGATTTCTGAGCGGGTCAGTTCCTGCATCAGGATTTCCGATGTGTTTGGGCATGTGACAAATCGTGTTAAAGAGGTGGATAACTTGTTTCGCGTTGGTGGTGATGAATTTTCGCTGTTATGTCCAGCTATGGGTCATGCAGAACATGCCATCAAGTTGGCCACCCGGATTCTGAAGGTCATGGAACACCCGTTCGATGCCAATGGTACCGAGGTGTTCATTTGGCCCAGTATCGGTATCGCCACTTATCCTGAGGACGCTAAGGAAATGACACAATTGATTCAGTGCGCCGTAGGAGCAAGTAACCAGGCCAATGCTCATGGAAAGGGGGCCTTCTATTTTTATTCGAGCGACCTCAATGCCCAAAGCATGGAACGCCTGCAAATGGAGGCCGACCTGCGCCAGGCCATCGAGAGTGAGCAACTCGTATTGCACTATCAGCCCCAGGTCGATGTTAAGAATGGTCAGATACAAGGGGTCGAAGCGCTGGTTCGCTGGCAGAAACCTGACGGGAGTTTTGTGTTTCCCGATCACTTCATCCCCCTGGCCGAAGAGACCGGCCTGATCTTGCCACTTGGTGAATGGGTACTTAAAGAGGCTTGCGCTCAATGGGCACGCTGGCAGACTCAGGGAGTAACAATGCATGTCTCGGTGAATCTCTCAGCGAAACAATTCCATGCCAATAATCTCGTTCAATTTGTGATGGATACCTTGAAGAGTCACGCCATGGATGCACAGTATTTAATGCTTGAACTGACTGAAAGCCTGGTAATGGAAAATCCCGAACAAGCAGTGGAAACCTTAAACCGACTTATCGGATTGGGAGTCAAACTCTCCATCGATGACTTCGGGACTGGTTATTCCTCCCTTAGCTATTTGAAACGGTTTCCTCTTCATGAATTGAAGATCGACCGCTCGTTCTTAAAGGATATGACGAACAACCCGGGAGACTGTGCGTTGATCTCGGCTATGATTTATTTGGCTCATGAATTTAACCTGAAGGTGGTTGCTGAAGGCGTAGAGGAACAAGGGCAACTTGATATTCTTGCCAGGCTGGATTGCGATGAATACCAGGGGTATTTCTTTAGTCGACCTATCAGCGCACTGGACCTCGTCCCGATGCTTTCTGAACTCAGCGCTGGCGTGATGACGTAAATTCTGATTGGGGGCAATGAGGGAACCATAGGAGCACCCATGCTAATAAGGATGCCGACCGAAAGTTTGCCAAACCATGAATAGCGCATTGGCTCAATATCAAGATGTGTTTGTGGGACGTCAACCCATCCTTGGGCCAACCTTAAATACGATTGGCTACGAAATACTCTACAGAAATTGCGACGTGGGCCAGGCCATATTTACGGACGAGACTGTGGCGACCGCGACGGTTCTTCTCAATACGTATCTGGATATTGGGCTTGAACATGTGGTGGGCTCACATTTGGCTTTCGTTAATATTCCCAAACAATTCATTTTAGAACGCTATTGCGAAGCACTTCCTAAAAATCGCGTTGTCCTCGAAATCCTGGAAAATGTTGAACCTACTCCAGAAGTTCTGGAAGCTCTCAACTCGCTTTCAATGCAAGGGTACACCATTGCCCTGGATGATTTTGTGTACAACGATCGTTTTAAGCCATTTTTAGATATCGCGAATATTGTCAAAATCGATGTGTTAGGGAAAAGCAAAGAACAAATACAACAAGAGGTGGCACCCTTACAAAATTCTTGCTTTCGCCTCCTGGCCGAAAAGGTCGAAACGAGAGAAATGTATGAACTGTGCAAAACATTAGGATTTTTTTACTTTCAAGGCTATTTCTTTTTCAGACCCGACATTATCCATTGCCGTGGAATTCCATCTAATCGTGTGGCACTTTTAGAATTGATGGGCAAAATACAGGATCCGCATATCCCATTTGAAAGATTAGTTGAACATATTCGTAACGATCTCTCT
>CBDUWS010000198.1:0-4090 GCA_965370985.1 uncultured bacterium | reverse complement strand
ATTAAATACTGATCAAATCTTACTTTAGGGCTCAAAAAATTCTTGAGAGCACGCTAAGTGGATTTTTGCTCAACAATCCAATATCTTGATGGATGTAAATAAATTTACCACTATATATAGCATTTCTTGGACATCTTGGGTATATTGACGCTTGCACTCCCCAATCAATTTACCCACATAGGAGTTTCATGAGTTATAAAAATATTGGTGATTACGGCATTATCGGGGATTTGCATACCGTCGCGTTAGTGGGTATCGATGGATCCATTGATTGGTGTTGCCTCCCGCGATTTGATTCACCAAGCGTCTTCGGTGCCATCTTAGACGACAAAATTGGCGGACATTTTAAGATTGCGCCTGTGCAAAAAGGCAATACCCGGCAAATGTATTTGCCGGAAACGAACATTCTCCTCACTCGTTTTTTGCAACATGACGGCGTCGGAGAACTCACCGATTTCATGCCGGTTGAATCGGATGAAGCCGGCTACCGGCCACGCCGCCACCAAATTATTCGCATGCTCACCGTCGTTCGCGGCAACGTCACTTTTCGCCTGGAATGTTCGCCAGGCTTTAATTTTGGTCGCGATGCACACGAAGTCGACGTACGACCGAAAGGCGTCATCTTTCAATCCGGTGATCAATCTGTCGGGTTGGTGAGTCCCATTCCCCTCGATACGCGCGAAGGTGCGGCATTCAAGGAATTCACGCTCCAACAGGGTGAGACCCTGACGTTCTTTTTAGAATATTTGGAAACAAAGAATGGTACGCCTCTCTTATCAACCCCTGAATCCGGCGAAGAAGCCTTTCGCAATACCTCCGCCTTTTGGCAACGCTGGCTCTCACAGTGCCAGTATGATGGACGTTGGCGTGAGGTTGTCCACCGTTCGGCCCTCACACTCAAACTCCTGACTTACGCTCCGACCGGCGCTATCGTTGCAGCTCCCACGACCAGCTTGCCGGAACATATAGGTGGACCACGTAATTGGGATTATCGCTATACCTGGATTCGAGATTCGGCGTTCGCACTCTATGGCCTTTTGCGCTTGGGTTTTACGGTCGAAGCCGGTCGGTTCATGGAATGGATCAACGCTCGCTGTCACGAATTGAATCCTGATGGGTCGATTCAACTGATGTACGGCATCGATGGCCGTCGCGACTTAGATGAACAGGAACTTCCGCATCTGGATGGCCACCGCGGGTCGCGCCCCGTCCGCATTGGGAACGGGGCCGCATCGCAATTGCAAATGGATATGTATGGCGCCTTGATGGATGCCGTGTATCTGTACAATAAACATGGCGCATCGATTTCCTATGACCTTTGGGTCAATCTGTGTCGGCTTTTAGATTTTGTGTGTGATAACTGGGAGCAGCCCGATGAAGGAATTTGGGAGGTCCGCGGCGGACGACAGCATTTTGTGTATTCCAAAGTCATGTGCTGGGTCGCCCTGGATCGAGGGATTCGTTTAGCGGACAAACGGGGGTTTCCCGGCAACCGTGCCCGCTGGATGACCGAGCGCGACCGGGTCTACCGGGAAGTTATGGATCGTGGGTGGAATCCAAAAGTCGGCGCCTTCGTTCAAACCTATGACGGCGAAGCCCTGGATGCCGCTAATCTGATTATGCCGCTGGTCTTCTTTGTCTCTCCCACTGATCCACGCATGCTCGCAACCCTCGATCGCACATTGGAACAATTGGCCCTGGGGAGCCTCGTCTATCGCTACGATACCAATACTGCCGCCGCCGATGGCTTACAGAGTGAGGAAGGCACCTTTAGCATGTGTACCTTTTGGTTGGTCGAGGCCCTCACGAAAGCCGGTCGCTTGGCCGAAGCGCGACTGATCTTCGAAAAGATGTTAAGCTATGCGAATCATCTCCGTTTATATGCTGAGGAGGTTTCACATTCCGGGGAGCAGCTGGGCAATTTTCCACAGGCATTCACACACTTTGGGTTAATCACCGCCGCTTGTAATTTAGACTTGGCCCTGAATACCAAACGAGCTGTCCACACCATCGCCCGCCGGGATCGACCGTCTTCCCATTCAACGCCCTAATTGTTGGCTGTTCACGGACCGAAGGGAGATCAGAAGGTTGTAACCCAAGGAAGGGCGCGATGGATCACGGCAGAAATAATCCTTTTCCGATAAGATGCTGGCCGCACTCCGCGATACTTTTGGCAGACATAGTGTCAAACGGTGACTGTTTCTTAGGTGAATAGAAAGATCGCGATGACCTATAGCACTCCACCAAACCCATCCAGCCGTTCAGGCAAGACCACGCAGACCGCTGTCACCCAACCTTGTACAATCGTCATCTTCGGTGGCTCTGGTGATCTCACCCGACGAAAACTACTCCCAGCCTTGTACAACCTGTTGTTAGATGGGCTGTTACCTGAGAATTTTTCTGTCTTGGGATTGGGCCGAAAAACCCTGTCTGACGAAGATTTTCGTGCCCTTGCCCGGAAAGGCATCGAACAGTTTTCCCGGCAAACGCTCCAATCGGAAAAGTGGGACCACTTTCACAACCGTCTCTTTTATTGTGCCGGGAATATCAGCGCCCCAGAGTATTATGCCACCATACGTGATCGCCTCAAAGACATCGAAACCCCGTTTAAGCTGCCAGGCAATCGCATTTTTTATTTAGCCATTCCCCCCGACTCTTTTGCCCCTGCCTGCGAAGGCTTACACCAGGTTGGATTGGTGTCTCACGTTCATTCTTCAGAGGTGTATTCGCGAGTGATTGTCGAGAAACCCATCGGTCATGATTTGGCCTCTGCCCAAACCATCAATACGGCCATTGGCAATGTGTTCGAGGAATCACAAATTTATCGCATCGACCATTACCTCGGGAAAGAAACCGTACAAAATATCATGGTCATGCGGTTTGCCAATTCTATCTTTGAGCCATTGTGGAACCATAAATACATTGATCATGTGCAACTGACTGTCAGTGAAGCGGTCACGCTAGGAAGCCGGGCGGCCTATTACGAAGGTGCCGGCGCACTCCGAGACATGGTGCAAAATCATATTTTGCAATTACTGTGTCTCATTGCCATGGAACCGCCCTATTCGCTTGATCCCGATGTCGTGCGCAATGCCCGCATGGATGTCCTGCGAGGCTTGCGACCCATTCGTGGGAAAGAAGTGGAAGAGATGACGGTACGCGCGCAATATGCCCATGGCACCATCAACGACCAGGAAGTTCCAGGCTATCGACGAGAAGAAGGCGTACAACCTGACTCCACGACCGAAACCTATGTGGCGTTAAAAGTGTTTGTGGAAAATTGGCGATGGGCGGGAGTGCCGTTTTACGTGCGGACCGGCAAAGCCATGACGAAACGGGCATCGGAGATCGCGGTACAGTTCAAAGAAATTCCACAAATCCTATTCAATGCCAATCCCGATATTCCACAGGCTCCCAATGTCCTGAAGTTGCGTATTCAGCCCGAAGAAGGCTTGTCATTGCGGATTATTTCCAAGGTTCCCGGTACCAAGGCTAACACCCACCCGGTGGAAATGGATTTTCAATACGGCGACGCATTCGACACCCCATCTCCCGAAGCCTACGAACGCCTATTATTGGATGTCATGACGGGCGACACCTCACTCTTTATGCGTCGAGATGCCGTGGAAGCATCATGGGCTTGGGTCACGGATATTTTAGATGGCTGGGCCACTCACGGGCACAAGTGGTTGCCCGAATATCAGGCTGGGACCTGGGGGCCTGTCGAAGCCGACCGCCTCATTCAAACCGACGGCCACCATTGGCGAGAAGTGTAAAACCTTCCTCTAACTCCTCCAGCACCATTCCTGGCTTAAACTCTCTGGGGATCATATAAAATATATGGCTCCTCGCTCTTTCATGTGTGTCACGGAAATGTTCGTCTCCCATGGTCCGACGCCTGCCGTCTGGCCCAAGGGAGGGACGCTCTCATTAGCTGGCGGGCCTTGTTTGAGCGGAGCGAGTTGGTCCGCCCTCCGTAGGCTGGCGTCCGTCCGCTCCAATGAGGCCAGACGGGGCGTCGGACCTCGTGAGACAAAAAATTCAGGGAGCCAGATGAAAGAGCGCGGAACCATACATTCCGTATGATCCA
>CBDUWS010000197.1:0-4107 GCA_965370985.1 uncultured bacterium | reverse complement strand
AAGGCGAGAACGCCGCTGGCGGCTTTTTTCAACATTCCCCTTAGGGAGAATCATGGATAGAAAGCGCTACCCATTCATGTGTAGTATTTGTATGTAAAGTCACCTGTTTGAGTTGAGATAGCAATTTTTTTGGTTTTGAGTAAAGACTTGTCAGAATCCTGCCGATATATAACATAGATGGCAGGAATGAAGAGCCGCTTCGTTGGGGGATCTTCCATATGTTAGGGAAAGCCTGTTTTGTTTTAGCCATGATTTTTTTAGCCTGTTGCGTGGCTGTGCTCTCCTGGTTCGGATGGGTGCATGGAATATCGTGGTCACGGAGAAGAACCAGTTTCCCTACTCACGTGTAAGTCCTTGATTCGGTTGTGTAGTACCTGCCTGTTTAACGTTTCAAATCCTTAACAGTTTTGTAAAGACAGGGGTTCCCGTCTTGTGCTGTATGTCCTAACCTATAAGTTAGGTCAGGTAGGCAGATGGCAGAGGACATGAAGGGCAAACAACGATCTGTTCTTTTGATTTATCCAGAGCGTGTAGTAAAAATTTTACTTTGTCGTAGACAAAAGAAATGATGTGATATGCGTGAGAGTGGGCATTCTTCAAAAGGCATGAATGGCCACCAGGTCCAAATAGGGGCAGAGCTGAATTGGGCTGATGGGGAGACCTATCCTCAGCCAGAGAGTTTGAATGATACCTTTTGGCGATGGGAATTTCTTCGTCGCCGGACTGATTATCGACAGGATTGGGAAAAGTACTACCAGTCGGCCTATGAATACGATGTGGCCTGTGCAAACGATCCGAATTATCCCACGCGTTACCGGAAGAAAGTCTTTTCCCCTGACCATCCAGCATTTAAAGCGCGTATGCCGAATTCGTTGGAAAAATATCACTTGAGCGGCCTTCCGAATCCCGCGATTTCGAAGCCATGGCTGTTGTCGTTCGATTCGAATTATGGACGGATTTACTTCGGCCAGGGTCCGGATTGGTTAGGCGGTGGCGAAGAAGTCAGTTTGTGCTTATCCGAATGGCGCGTGGCCGCTGTGTTTGATCTTAAAGCCTCCCTCTCACCGCAAATGGACAAGGTGAAGGCTGACCTTTTGGAATGGCAAGAACATCAAGTGGGACGAAATCTTGAGCGGCGAAAATGTCGCGATGAGTGGCCATTATACTTACGAGTGTTAGATGGGGTGGAGTTGGGTGTTTCGTTTCGAGAGATAGGGAACACCCTTCTAGATATCCAAGATGACGATGTGGCCGAAGCGCGAATTGCGCAGCTGTATACACAAGCCTGTCAAATCAGTTTGCATTTTCCCATATAGAGTAAGGCTGAAATATAGTTTGTCCATAGATGAATAATAGGATAACAAGACAGGATTCCGTGATCTGGCATCAATGTGTGGTGAACGAAGAGTAGGGAACGAACATGAGTAAATTAATCGAAGCGTTAAATCGGCTGCAATCGTTGAAAGATAAAGATCCTCTTGCCATCGCACATTCTTCGGAACCTGTCACCAATACCGTCTCCCCACCTTCTCCCCGTTCTGAGGCTGGCTCTAGGGTCGTCACGAATAAATCGTATGCCAGAAAGTCTGAGGAAAAAGAGAGGCCGCTATTTAACATGGCTGCCGATGACTGGGTCGGTGTTCTCCAACAAGAATATTTAAGGAATTTTATTCGAGAAGGTGGCGGGGCTGTCAAAGTTGCAGTATTTCCTGATCACGATTCCTTGCAGGGATGCCAAGAGACTTTGGATGGTATGGCCAATAAGGAAGCCTATGTCTTCGTCAAAGTCGATGCTCGGTTTACGAAAGTGCATATGGTTGAGCGGCTATTCCACAAGATTGCCAAGCAAGTGGATTGGGACGATTTAGCTTATCGGTTTGTGCTGCGTTTGCTCGAGGAAAATGGGTATCAAATCCCGGCCAGTCGAAAAGAATTTTCGTTAAGACAGGTTGCGGCATTGAATGAGCGGAAAGAGCCCATGCTGCGTCGGGATGTCCAGACTTGGCTGGAAAAATCTATTGAAGGCGATTCCGGACTTTGCCGTGAATTTCGTATGGCCATGATTCGTTTATGCTTGGCGCAATTTGATGCGGGCGATTCAGATCGGGTGTTGGCTACGGCTGTCAAGGAATGGCTGTGTGGTGATCTTCGTCTCGTGTCTGGTGTCAAAAAAGCACTGATCTATCAAAAGGTCGCGCGTCATAATGCACGACATATGTTGACCTCGTTAACCCGATGGCTGCGATTAACCGGGAAAGGCGGGCTCATTTTATCTCTTGACATTTCCCGGTATTTTGGCAAACCCCATGAGTCTCCAACGGATGGTTCATTGACCTTTACACCCTCGGCCACCATGGATTTATTTGAATTGCTTAGACAATTTTTGGATACGGCTGATGAGATCGAAGGGCTGTTAATGGTGGTCTTGGCTCCTGAGGAGTTTCTTACGGATTCTCGCCGAGGAGTTGATAGGTATGAAGCGTTGAAGTTGCGAGTCTGGGATGATGTTCGGCCTAAACATCGGCAGAACCCCTTAGCTTCCTTGGTAAGGATTCAAGGTCAGGAAAAAGGAAGTCATTCATCAATGCAACTTGCTCCGCCCAAGCTTCAAGGCCATAGTTCTGTGCCCGAGGTCGAAGCTCGACGGGTTGTCGAAGGGCTGAGGGCGGGCGTGCCGAATAAACATGTTGTCACGGCATTAGGATGTTTGCAGCCGGAGGTGGAAGGGCGATTTCGGCGAATGTTGGAAGCCACACAACAAAATATTACGACTGGGCTTTGTCCTCGTGGGATGGTGCTTGAAGGTGAATTTGGAAGTGGCAAATCCCACGTGCTTGAGTATTTGCAACATTTGGCCCTGGATGCCAATTTTATCTGTAGTCGAATCGTCATTAGTAAGGAAACACCGTTGTATCATCCCGTTCGCCTCTTTTATTCGGCCATTGAATCAGCCGTTGTTCCAAATAAGCAGGGAGAAGTGTTTGCAGAAATTGCCGGTGAATGTGATGTGTGGACGCCCCGGTATAAGAATTTGGTGGCATGGGCAAATAACACTGAAAATCACATTGATACCCGATTTGCAGCTACGTTATTGCTGTACGAGCGGATGAGTTCGGATATGGAATTAGGCCATCGAATGGCCCGGTTTTGGACTGGCGATCCAATTGGGGTGGGTGATTTGAAAAAGTATCTGCAGGAAGCAGGCTTTGGTGGACAATATACATTTGGACGGGTGTCGGCCACAGAACTTGCGCTACAACGTTTCCAATTCGCTGCCCGTTTGATGCAGGCGGCTGGTTATGCCGGATGGATTTTATTAATTGATGAAGCCGAACTTATTGGTCGATATTCAGTCAATCAACGAGCTAAGTCCTATGCGGAAGTGGCGCGGTTGATGAATATGGTTGATGGGCAGAAGTTGCCAGGGCTTGGGACGGTAATCGCCCTAACCAATGATTTTCGAAAAGAGATATTAGAGAAAAAAGGCGACAGCGTAAAAATGTTGGAGAAGCTTCGAAGTAAGCAAACCGACGTGGATCGAGTCTTAGCAGACAAAGCTGAAAAAGGTATGGGTCTACTCCAGTCCCAACGTATTCCTTTAGGGCAGCCTTCGTCCGGGACTATTCAAGATGTTCATCAGATTGTTCGTGGGATGCATCTCAAGGGGCATGGGTGGAATATGTGGGACCATGCTTCTGAGGGCCCGGCAAATATCGTGGCCGGAACCAGTATGAGGAAATATGTGAAAAGTTGGGTGACGGAATGGGATTTCCTTCGCCTGTATCCTGGGGAGGAATGTGAAATTGAAGTTTCTTCGTGGAAGCCTTGCTATGATGAGCCACAGGATATTCCCGAAGTCCAGTTGCCTGAATCAAGTCACCCGGAACAGCTTGGCGTTGTTCCTGGAGCACCTCCGAGTATGCCAGGGGAAGGGGCTGAATTAGTGGCTCCTACCAGTACAGGGCCATCAGCATCTTCTACAACTCCTACCTCGTAAAAGCCAGCAATTTGGTGGCGGAACCCGTCCCTGTGGTAGTCTAGCACTCCATTTTCAAATGGTGTTCTTGTAGGTTTGTGCCCCCAAGGCTATTAGCGGGAGTCGTTTCC
>CBDUWS010000196.1:0-4128 GCA_965370985.1 uncultured bacterium | reverse complement strand
GTCATCTGTTGTTCAGGACGGAACGGTCTACCATGTTTGAATCCGGTCGTCAAAGGAGAAATCAATTGACCTCACTGGCGTATCCTGGAAGACTCTTTTCTCCACATGCATCCTCCCATTGCTCCTAGGAGTCTATTGAATTGAGAATTGATTCCTAGGGGAAAAAAGACGTATGGTTGACCTGGAGATGAGGAACGCATCTTAACACCAAACAAGAACAATTCGTTAAAAAGTTTAACCCGTTTCAGGGAATTCTAGAAAATGGAGATGAAGCCTAATTTTTTTATTGTCGGCGCCGCACGATGTGGCACCACCACACTCAGTCGATGCCTGAAACGACACCCTCAAGTCTGCTTCTCCCAACCCAAAGAACCCCACTACTTCTCTCAAATGCACGGCAAGACTTCTTTTGAAAATATCCACACAGACTACCTGGACAAATTTTTCTCTCATTATCAGCCCAAACATCGCGCGATGGGAGAGGGTTCCATATCCTACCTGTATTCGAAGGAGGCGATCCGTGCCATTCTGCGCTTCAATCCCCAGGCCAAATTTATTGCCATGGTACGAAATCCGATGGAGATGGTCTATTCATACCATTATCGTTTGCTGTACATGCTGGAGGAAGACCAGGTGGACTTCCACAAAGCCTGGGATCTCCAGGAGGCACGAGCGCAGGGCAAACTTCTCCCACGGCTTTGTCGTAATCCCTACCTGCTTCAATATGCTGAAGTGGGCCGGTTTGGAAAATACGTGGAACAACTGTATCAACTCGCAGGGCCGGAAAAATGCATGGTGATCGTGTTTGATGATTTCAAAAGTCAGATGCTCGAGGTCTATAAAAACGTGTTGACGTTTATTAATGTGGATTACGATGGCCGAACGGAGTTTCCACATAAGCAAGTGAGCAAAGCCTATAAATTCCATTGGCTAAATCGTTTGCTTTGGCATCCCCCCAAACGTGTCGAACATGCTGTGAGAAAATTAGATAAACCGCCCAAAGGGGTCAAGAAACGATCAACCGTTAGTCGAGTTATTTCGAAGATCAGGCAATTTAATGTGATCAAAAAACCTCTCCCTCCTCTTGATCCTCACATGAGAGCCATTCTCCAAGAAAGTTACTCCGAAGACATCGACAAACTCGGACAGTTATTGCACCGGGATCTAAGTCATTGGAAAAAATAGATACCCACCGGCTTATACCCCTCGTGTTCAACCAATTGTCCGATAACCAAACACCAATGGGGTGCTGGTGATTCCTCCGAAATACACGGTGTCTGGGATTGTGGGGAAGATGGAAGCGACTTCGAGCCGGCAACCCCACACCTGCTGGGGAACGAGGCCCCGCCAACAATAGATATAGATGGATTCCCGTCCACACGGAAATGGCAGGATATGGATTCCCGATTCAAGATGTCGAGAATGATGCGGAAAATGTCAGGTTCTAGTCAGGATGAATCCGAGTAATTTTTGAGCCCTTCAGTCCCAGTCCCCCCATGAGTCCCTTCTGGTCGAAAAAGAAGGCATAGATGTCGTCCTTGGCGGTCGTGGTCGTCATGGAACCCGCAAAGCCCTTGTCCACGACGACAAGGCTCGGGCCCACCCCGATCTCCCACCCTTCACTTTTATCCAGGTATTCAAGGGCGGAATCTTGAATAAAAAACAACACATAGCCAAAGGCTTGGGCGCCGATCTGCAACCCGTAAGAAGCTTCAAGCGTACGGTAATATCCCGCGGTCCTTCCATTTTTCAAAAGGGCACCGTCGCCAAAGGCTGCACCCACTATAAGGCCGGCTTTATAGACATCCGGAAAAACAAGGATTCCCTTGGCGACTGCCCCGAAGTCTCGGGCTGTTTCACTATGTGCATAGAGCTCGGACAAGGCCTCTTGAACTTCCACATCAATTTCAGCAGCGGTCATCGCCTTTGCCGAGGGCAGGCCCGGTGCTAGAACGACAAAGGCCATTAAGGCAAGTGACATTCCAAATGTTTGAATAGTCTTCCGCATGAGTGCCTCCTTGAATTATTAAATAAGATATTGATGATGGAGTGTATTGGATTCAACTCGTAAGTGCTACAGTTTAAAATACAAAATCTACTTGGGCGCCTATCATTGGAGTTGCGTCGTAATCTTCCTTTCGAATTTTATGTCCGTTCTTGTTTTCCAACCGTAGTTCCCCCCCTGCAGCCACCCCTACCAATAATTCGATTTTCCCTCGAGGATGGACCTCCAAGGCAAGTTTCCCATATATCGGAATGAGGGTTTCCTGCCCTACCTGGTCGTTGGTGTTTAGCCGAAATCTTCGGCGCTGAAACGCTGCCCCTCCAACTATTTCCACTTTTGGGGTCCACTGCCAGCCTACTTCGGCTCCAAGGCCATTCTGGCCCCCTAGCTGAGTAACGGCGGTACGAAAAATCCAGGAATCAGCAAACTGCCAGCGAATGAGAGGAATGGGAACGACCTGGACATCATCTTCAATCTGATCCAGGGCTCCAATGAGGAGTCCTAAGGTTAGGGTGGGACTCGAGGAATACACGAAGCCCACGACTCCCCCGCCTCTGACACTATCCTTCACCTTCGCATCGCCTTCCATATTGAGTCGTACAATGGGAGCGGCCAAGATCGTCCATTGTTCATCAGCTTTCCATTTGAAGAGTGGGACGTAATTGGCAAAATGGACATCGTTCCATTGAAATCGGGATGACGAAGAAAAATCATAGTGGTTGAAGTCATAGGAGGCGATGTTGACAAGTTGGAAATCCGGAGTAAATTCAATTTCACCACTGAACATAAATCGGAACCCATCACGACTAAAATCTCCCCTCCTATCCATATCGGTGTTAAAGAGATGTCCATAGCCCGCATAAAACCGAAAGGGCGCTGAAATTTGTTCAGGCTCAATGTCAACCACCGCAATTTGAGCAGAAAGAGGCCCAACAAGAAAAAGTGAACTGAAGACCACGAGAGCAACGATGGTTAATGCGCGAATACCTTTCATTGAGCTGTTCCTTTCGTGAGTGCGGAAACAGGGATTGAGAGTGTCGTTGGAATGTTCATAAAATTTCATATTGGTATTGGTTACCCGGGAAATTCAAATTCTCCTACCTCTATGGATGTGCCAAGACCTTGGGATGACAGGGTATTTGAAAAACGCAGGCAGACGTATTCGGTCTGTCGAGGCTTTGTAAATATCCCTGGCGCGCAAAAGAATGGTGCGTCTTCCAGAGCGCAACCATTATGGTGCAGGTCGCCATAGACAATCGCTCAATTTAGGTACTAGCCAAAATTCAAATAAGGATCAGATAACGATCAGCGTATCAAGAGACCAGGGAATTAGGTTAATCAAGCCTGAAACCGCATTGGCTCATTTTTTTGAGATCAGATGGGTCAATCCACATATTCAAGTGTCCATCCGCGACTTTCAAGGCATCTCTCCCTTATCATCTCCCCTGCCCCTTTTCGATAGCGTCTTTGTCGGGTGATCATAACTTCATCTTCCGGGCCTGTCGTCGTGATACGATCCCGACCAAAACGAACGTTCTCACGATCGCAGAGGGTAATCGCTGTTCGTAAGTCTGCCTCTGTCGCACCAGGCTTGACCCACTGCAGTGAAGGACCGCAACCTGACAGGATCACCACAAATAACCCAAAAATAAGAATAGTGTTAGGCTTGGCTAACTTCACTAACTAATCTCCTACCATTTTCTTAGGCATTGAGGGAAGGAGTCTATCAAAAAAGGGAAACGCACCATTTTTCTTGTTATCCCTTTTTATCCTGCAGCCCTCTGGGCACGTTCCTCGCGCCCGCGGGCGGAATAGGCCGAGGCCTGCACATCGCGGGTGAGGCACTCACGCCCAAAGGTGATGAGGTGGTGAGCCACCATCGCGATTTGGAAGACCGATTCGACATTACCCTGGCGCAACTCCCGCCTGGTCATTTTCCAGAATTCTTTTCGATAATCGCTACAAATCCCGACCCGCCAGGCGGTGCGTGAGAAGATCTCGATCGCACGCCGAAGATTGGGCCATGTGAGCTGGTCCAGTGGACGCACTGGTCGCTTGCGGTGCAGGTACGTCCTCTTTGCCTGTGCAGCATAGCGCTCGTAAATTTTTCGTGGCTCGTACGT
>CBDUWS010000195.1:0-4151 GCA_965370985.1 uncultured bacterium | reverse complement strand
TCAAAAGTTTTTGGAAAACCGGATACGTAGAAGTAAAAAAAGAATTGAAGGGCCGATACCCTAAACACTTCTGGCCTGATGATCCCCTCCAAGCCCCACCTACCAGAGGCATAAAAAAACGATGATCAATCGTTAAGAAAATAAAGGTACTCGAACATGTATGCTAGACAAGGGTTATCATCGCCGCCCTTTGTGGCTACTGAATGATCTGCGTGGGATATCAAGGAACTTGCATAGTAATTTCTACTTCTCCAATCCCATTTTTACCCCAACTCGCTGAAACCTCATTCCTCTTCCTTACCTCAAATTCTCATCATTGTCTTGCCTAATATCGCCTTTAACCAACTTGGTCTGATATGTTGATCTCACTAACAATATTGTCTCCGCCTACAACGGCTTCTTTTTATTGACTCTAGCTATCACGGAAAGATGCCCGATTCATGAAGAATTTTTCTTTTGTTAATCCTATTGGCTCGTATTGGTTTCACCTGTCATGCATCATGTTGGTGTTCTGTTTTCCCACATACGCCGCTGAACCGCTTGACGGATTTCGTGACTTGAAATTCGGAATGACCCCGCAGGAAATTAAGGCACTCAAGACCTGCTCGACTTCTCACGAATGTCTGTACGAACTTTCCGATAAAATTCGTTACATTCACCTGACTTATGTCAAGGATACGACGACTCCGGGTTCTGACTTCCCCGAACCCCCTCGACTCGCAAAAATTACTATTGACATGGGGCAATATTCAGATGCTTGGCACCAACAGTTACAAATAATTTTGGGAAACAGCTATCGTCTCACACATGACTATACGGACGAAACGATGAACGCATTCCTTGCGAAGAAATTCGATGAACTCAAGGCAGGCTATGAAGATGGTCAGATTGTCTTAAAGGTTGTCCGCCGTCAGTTCGGCAATATGACACTCAAGGTGGTGTATCAAAACACGACGCTTGCCGCAGAGTTTAACCGGCAAACACATACTCCTCTCTCAACTGCACCCTAAGGCTTACTCTGCTCTCTTTCGCTTCTACAACCAAACCTCGCTTGCCATACTATGCTTCACGAGGCTTCTCTTGGCAGGGAAGCCGGCTTCGATATCAGCAAGCGAGGATGCAACTTTTTCCCTCCAATAAACATTGAAAGCGGTAGCACAATGACACCGACTTTGCGTTGTTGGTGCATCACGCGTCGCCAACACCGTCTACACAGATCATGATCTTTCATCGAAACTGCACGACCAAGCTTACTAGAATGTGGGTTACGCCGTGGGGAGACAAAGACCTTCACTTCCCCTCCACATTCTGCGCATGGTGTGACTCCACAGCTACTCCCTTTTCCGGCTTTTGACAGCCCTAATCGAAATCCGTCAATGGGAGGAGTTCTTTTTGTGTTCCGTTGAGATTCAAACAGAAGAACAGGTTCATCGGCTTCCAATCTTAGGAGTCGTCTCATGGCATCCCTCCTTGAAAGGTAAAGACGGTCGCATTATCCCTTCCAATTCTCAGCAAGGGATATGCCTAGACCACAAGAAACTCGACTAGCCGACTACCTAATGTGTGGAAAGAGGGTAAAACCCTTAAAGAATATGAAGAGTTGAATCACCCGACCTGGATGATGAGCCTTTTCAGGCATGGCCGCACGGAGAGAACCTGCCCTCAAAATTTTGACAGGCTATAGGGACTACTGACAATAGATTAGAAATCCCAGCCATCCTTATAAGGATAGCTGGAAAGCCACCCTACCCTGGCACCTCAAAAAGAAGTTTGATTAAACCGGCACTCTTTCGGGGGCCGACTCATTTAAAATGAGCCAATACAGTCCAAGGTTTTGAACGGCCTGTGAAAATTCTTGAAAGTCTACCGGTTTGCGCACATAGCTATTCGCACCTAATTGATAGCTCTTCACAATATCCTGCTCTTCTTTCGAGGATGTGAGAACCACGACAGGCAAGAATTTTGTCCGATCGTCTGCACGCAACCGCCTTAAGACCTCCAACCCATCAATTTTAGGAAGCTTGAGATCCAACAAGATGATCTGCGGCATGACGTTCATATCCCGCCCGGCATGGGCCCCCGTCCCGAATAAATATTCCAAGGCCTCGACCCCATCCCGCGCGACAACGACTTCATTCATAATATTGTTTTTCTTTAACGCTCGCATAGTCAGCTCTTCATCATCGGGATGGTCTTCAACTAAAAGAATGTGCTTGTTCGTCATGATATCCTCCTTGGTTTTAACTGTTTTTTATAACGTAAAATGAAAGATGGCTCCCTCGTCGACCACACCCTCAGCCCAAATTTGGCCACCGTGGCGTTGGATGATGCGATGTACCGTTGCCAGTCCTACTCCAACCCCAGGAAACTCAGTATAGGCATGCAGGCGCTGAAACGTACCAAATAATTTATGGACATAGTTCATATCAAACCCCGCTCCATTATCTTTCACAAAATAGGCGGCCTGCCCCTTGTACTGCCCATGGCCGAATTCAATGCGGGGATTCGGCTGTTGTCGAGTAAACTTCCACGCATTGCCCAGCAAATTTTCTAAGACCGCCCGGATTAATTGTGGGTCAGCCGTCGCCAATAAATTATTCGCCACGACACATTCCACTTCTCGTTCCGGCTCTATTTTCTGCAGATTTTCCAAAATGTCATGCACAATCGCACTTATGTCGAATGTTTTGGTATGAATTTCCGCCCGTGTCAGCCGCGCTAAATTCAACATGGCATCAATGAGCTGCGACATGCGCTGACTCGCCGCCCGCACCCGATGCAAATAACTTCGCCCTGACTCATCTAGTTTCTCGTCATAGTCTTCCAACACCGCCTGACTGAACCCATCAATCCCTCGTAACGGCGCGCGAAGATCATGGGAGACCGAATAACTAAAGGCTTCCAGCTCTTTATTACTCGCCTCCAACTGCGCAGAGCGTTGCACGAGTTGCGAATTGAGGGTTCGAATATCATCCTCCGCCCGTTTTCGTTCAGACACCTCTCGAATAAGCTCCGCATTCGATGCGGCCAATTTCCCCGTTCGTTCTTGCACGCGCTTTTCCAAATTATCTCTGGCTTGGCGAATCGTATCCTCTGCTAATTTCCGTTCATAGATTTCCAGTTCCAATTTGCGATTGGATTCATTCAAGTCGGACGTGCGTCGCCGTACGCGATTTTCTAATTCACCCGATACCCGACGAAGTTTTAAGACGACTAATCCGAACCCTCCCAACCACAACATGACCAAGACGCCCATCATCCCGTAAGAATCGACCCAATTCATGCCGGTCATATTCTCCAACGAATCCAGAGGGTAGACGATTTCCACTATTCCCCCCACTTGTCCGACTTGCCAATCACGTTTTGGACTATCAGCGTTCTCGTTGTGGCAATTCACACATTCCTGCTGCATACGGCCAGCCGTGGCAAAACGCAGTGATTGGCGACCATCAACCTGTTCGACCCGATAAAAGGATTGTTCAGGATGTTGATTCAAAAATCCCCAGGCCTCCCGTTGAAACGTATCCATCAACTGACCAGGATCTCCTACTTGAGGAAACGGATATCCACTCAACAGACGCACGCGCTCCCCGGGCCTCCCCGAGAACAATTGACCACCCAAATTCCAGCTTAATAAAGCAGGCAGGGGAATAGCTCCTTCTGCCTCTCGATAGGGTTCCGAATCCTTTATGCCCAGGGCATGTAGCCGTTGAACTACTTCGATTGAATACCATTCCCGCATGTCACTCGATTCCCTGGAATGGGTGTCGGCACCCCGAAGAGCAATGGTGGCGACCATTTGTGCCTTCAACTGTGAAATATGAAAATAAATAACCAGTAAACAGAGTCCAAAAAGAATTGTTAACACGGGAACGGTCTGTTTATGGAGGACTTCTAATCCTCCTAATAACTTTCCGATACATTTTTTCCAAATGCCTAATGGCTGTAACGAGACATCTTTATCAAGCGTCAAATCCGACACAAATCTTTATCCTTATTTGGCTTCAACACCCCAATGAAGACGTTCCCTTGAACAGGGCAATCCCCTGAACAACACTATCGGACAATTTCTCACAGAAATTTAGTATTCAATCACTGACACAACTCTGCAATTCTGCACGAATTTCGCAGGAATCGCTTCAAAATTCTTT
>CBDUWS010000194.1:0-4163 GCA_965370985.1 uncultured bacterium | reverse complement strand
AATCTGTTAATGTGATGAAACCAATCTCTGTCTGGCCCAGGTGAGGCCTCTGCCAACATCTAGGCTGAGGATGGCCCGTGGTGTCGGATGGGGAAAAGGAGAATGGTCAGCGGGGGCCGCTGCTTGTTGTGTGCCTAAAATGCTTTGGCGGGGTCTTGCTGACCTAAGATGCGCACGATAAAAATACCCTTCGATTCAATCCGGTAATAAATCGAATGCTTGCCGCATACACTGCGGCGGTAGCCTTTGTGAATATGATCCACAGCCTGATAAAGTTTGGGCTGTTCCGCAAGCTCCTCAAAACGCTGCTTCATACTGTGTTGATACTTCAAAGCTTGGTCGAGGCCGAAGGTATCAATCCCATAATCAAAGATATTTTCAAAATCTTCATCAGCGGATTGGGAGAGTTCATAATTCCCCATTTTTCCGCTTTCGCTCAATCACGGCCTGAATAATTTGGTCCGGGGTTCGGTCACTAATTCCGCTGTTTTCTCCTTCGATGAGGGCCGCCCTGATCGCTTCAATTTCAGCAGTATGCTGTTGTTTTTCGCGCAACGCTTCGCGAATTAGTTCGCTATCGGTGCCGTAATGTCCCGCCGCCATTTGTGCCTGTATCCAGTTTTCTTGTTCCTCTGTCACGGTAATGCTCTTTTTCACCATTGCCATAGTTTGTCCTCCCAAGGGCGTCAAATTATCCTACTTTATCCTACCACGCATTTAGCCCTCTACCAAGCTTTTTTACTGTCCATGTGACAGAATTGTCTATTCAATTATATTTTCTTTGGCGTCTGTCAACAACGGACAACTCAACAACAGGGGTTGAGCCTCACGTCAGCAATTTGGTGATTGATCCGCATGGTAATCCGAAAACCCTAAATTCTGTATGATCCCAATAACTCGGACGCCTGCCGTCCGGCCCCATGGTCAGACGCTCTTATTACTTGGCGGACCTTGTCTGAGCGCAGCGAGTTGGTCCGCCCTTCCATAGTTTGCGTCTGACCAAACTAATATGGCCGGACGGGGCGTCAGTGGTTTTGGCCACTTTGGCTCCACAACAAAGGTTGCGCCCTTCGGGACACGCCAAACAACAAGCTCGCCTGCCGGGACGAAACCCGGCAATACCAAAATCCCATGGACACTGTTTGTTGAATAACCGAGTAAGCCGTGTTTCAGCTCTCGATAATCTTTAAGTAAAAAAACCAAGATGGATTCCCGATAAAAAATGTCGAGAATGACAACCTGGGAAATAGATTAGGTGTAACGGGCCCCTTACAGAACAGAGTGAAGTCCCAAATGTCGAGCCATGGGGTCGAAATCTCGATCAGCGTAGAGTAAAGGGATGAGTTTGGTGTCAGGCTTGGCTAAGTTGCCTGCCTCACTGTTTGGCCCAGGCGAGACCTCTGCCTACACCTGAGCCGAGGATGGCCACGTGATGGCGGAGAGGGAAAAGGAGAATGGTCACCGGGGGGCGGTGTTGGTTTTTTCTGCTAAGGGTTCGCGCAAAAATAACTTCCTAGAATTCGCGCACGGCTTTGTGTCAGATTGGGGGGAGCTAAGGGAGCACAACCGCAGGCGTAGCAAAGCCTACGTTGAGGATTGTGTGAGTAAAGATCGGCCCAAGATGACATGAAGAGGAGATGCGAAAATGGGAAGTTATTTTTTCGCGAGCCCTAAGGCGGTCAGGGCTTGGGCGAGGGTTTTGAGGATGTCGCCGGAGGGGAGGGGAAGTTTGAGGTAGGTTTCTCCAGTGTTTTGGTCTTTTTCGAGTCTGGGGCCGTTGCTGACTGCCGGACTGGTTTTGGTGCTTGTATCTGTCGCAGCACCGGGCATGCTGGCCGCGAGTCCATTGAATAAGGCCTGCCCAGCTTGAATGAGGGTGGTCCATACTTCCTGCTCTGCCGATGGAGATGGAGCATGGGGTTTGGAACCTGTTGTTGGTTTCGCTCCAAAAGACTCCCGACCTTCCGGGATGGCACTGGTGGCCTTGTCCACTGAATCCATGAAGCGTTTGAGCCTTGTGCCACCCAGGAAGACTTCTTCCTGACCTTCTTCCAGTACACCGGCGAACAACGATTGTTTGAAGGCCAGGAGTTCTAACATGCCATGTTCGATGGTGTGTTCGGCGATGAAATAGTAGACCTGCACGGGTCGGTGTTGGCCTAATCGGTGAACCCGCCCGATGCGTTGTTCCAGGACGGCCGGATTCCAGGGAAGGTCCATATTGCAGACGGCCGTGGCATGTTGCAGGTTGAGGCCGACACCACCAGCATCGGTTGACAGGAAAATACGGCAGGCTGGATCTTCTCGAAATGTCTGGATCAGGCGGGGGCGTTGTTTCCCCGGAATTCTTCCGTGAAAGAGTACGAACTGATGCTGGCGGGCTTTGAGCCGTTTGGCCAATATTTCCAAGGTCCGGACCCATTGGCTGAAGACCACAACCTTGGCTTCGGGCTGCTCCAAGATTTCCTTAATCAAAGCCATGAATTCATCGGGCTTGGTGCTATGCTCGGTGGTCGGATCAAGAAGATAGGTGCTATTACAGGACATGCGCATGTTCTGGAGAGCGATCATGAGTATGCGCTGTTCCTTTTCAGGGAGAAAGCCCATCCGACGCCATTTGGCCACGATGCGAGTGACGGTCTCACGATTATCTTCATGGTGCGTCCATTGTTCCGGGGTCATCTCCAGGAACAGCCGTTTTTCCAGCCGTTCAGGGAGCTGTTTCAAGACCTCCTTTTTCGTTCGTCTGAGCAAAATCGGTTTGAGGGTTTGGGCGATATGGGACAAGTTTCGGTACCCGATAACTCGGCCGTTGTCGTCGACATGCTGATGCTCCGCCAGGAACTGGAATCGGGGGCCAAGGTGAAAGCGATCGACGAATTCGATAATGGAGTGAAGTTCCTCCAAACGATTTTCCAATGGCGTGCCCGTCAGGACAATGGCATATCCTGACGCGAGTTGTTTGATGGTTTGCGCGGTTCGGGTTTTCCAGTTTTTGATTCGTTGGGCTTCGTCAAGGATGATGAGGTCTGGCCCCCATGCTCGTATGGCCTCCCAATCACGATGGACCACATCGTAATTCGTGATGATGAAAAAGGCGGGTCGTTTGTAAGCCGCCGTTCGCCGGGGGAGGAATCCCTCCGTCACTTCGACGGTTCGGGTCGTGAATCGTGCGATTTCCTCTTTCCATTGATGTTTGAGCGATGTCGGGGCCACCACGAGAACCCGCTCGACGCCCACCGACCGGGCCAGCAATTCCGTTGCGGCCAGGGCTTGCACAGTTTTGCCTAGTCCCATGTCATCCGCCAAAAGACATCGCCCGGCCTTGGCGGCAAATATGGCCCCTACTCGTTGATAGGAATACAGCGGGACGGAAAGTAGTTTTTCAAACAGTGGGCTTGAGGGCCCCTGAGGCATCAGTGTATCGACCCGCTCGGCCAGAGAGGTTTTGTCCCGAACCTGGGCCACAAACCGCAGGGCATCCTCGTACAGCCGAACCTCGTGGGACGTGGCCTGCGCTTTTTTGACAAATTCCGGAAATGTGCGAAACGCCTCTGGCTTCAGCACACCCTGAGCGTCAAAATATCGAGTGGCCAGCGTTTTCAGGGAAGGAGGGCAGTCGGCGCCAGCCTTGAACGCGACGGCCCGCTGCACGCCATAGCGCAAATACACTTCTGAGAATGGCTGGTGATATCCTTTTTGAAGCGCCGCCTTTCCCCCGCGCTTGTTCTCTAATTTTCCCAATACGAACTCAATGTGTTTGCAGGTGCCCAGGGTATTGATGGCGTAGTCCGGGCATGCGCAGAAATTGTCCCACGGTTGTGAGCCGCGGATTGCTACGCGATAGGTCGACTGACTGTCAGGGTTCGTGATTTCGAAATCCGAGAACACGGGTTCTTGACTGAGGTTCTTGAGCGTATACTGCGCTTCGCGTCCATATTGATGCCGGAGGGCGATTTGCCACTCAGCAAGGGTCATGTCCTCAGGTTTGCGGGTGCGGGGTATTTTCTTGGTCTTTGTTTTGGAATGAGTGGTGGGTTTCACGGTAAAGAATCCCTTTTCTTTTTTTGAGCAGGTGCCTGGGCGGCAAATGGTATCAAAATGGACGGGCTAAGAATAGGGAATAGAGGCCAAAAGTTGAGAAGATGATTTCAAACACTCTA
>CBDUWS010000193.1:0-4187 GCA_965370985.1 uncultured bacterium | reverse complement strand
CCTAAGTCCGACAGGCTCCTAGCTGACGAAAGAGCTGCTTCGTATCTGACCTGCTTTGGGGCTAAAGTCTGGTACCACCTACTGCCATCTTTGGAATTCAGTTTGTTGTTGAGGAAAGAAACTATTCTTGTGGTTGGTACGTCCGATTGGCTTTCCCTCCGATTCCACAGAGGATTTCATAGGGGATCGTATTCAGCCAACGGGAATAATCCTGCGCCGTAATTTCATTCCTTCCCTGTTTGCCTAATAACACGACTTCTTCGCCAATCGACGGGTTCGGGATGTCAGTGACATCCACCATCATCATATCCATACAGATTTTTCCAATGATGGGGGCTGCTGCCCCTTGGATCAGAACATGTCCAATGCCTGTGAGGCCTCGCGGGAAGCCGTGGGTGTATCCCACCGGCAAAATCGCGATTTGTGATAGCCTTTTTGTGCGAAAGAGTGCGTTATACCCGACAACTTCGCCGGGCTCTAGTGAGCGGAGGTGGGCGATATAGGTTTTTGCTTGCATCACCGGTTCAAGGTGTATGGGAGGGGAGACGATCTCGTGCCCAGGTGTATAGCCATAAAGCATAAGGCCAGGTCGAACCATTCCCATTTGGGAAGCCGGATGAAAGAGAATTCCTGCGCTATTGGCCATATGGTAAATAGGAACGTGGATTCCTAGTTCTTGTACCAGCTTGATAAAGGTTTGGAATTGGTGAAGTTGTTGGTTGGTGAGACTCGGGTCCGGATTGTCGGCATCCGCAAAATGAGTTAAGAGGCCTTGGAGGGTTACGGGCGAATTTGATGATGCGAGGGAAGGGACTAATGCGAGCGCCTCTTTGGCATCAAATCCTAATCGGTGTAATCCTGTGTCGATTTTGAGATGAAGGGGAAATGGCGGTTTGTCCGAAGGAAGTAGGGTAAGAAGTTGGTGGAGGA
The DNA here is from genome assembly GCA_965370985.1 of uncultured bacterium. Classification (GTDB taxonomy): domain Bacteria; phylum Nitrospirota; class Nitrospiria; order Nitrospirales; family UBA8639; genus Nitrospira_E. The sequence continues at coordinate 3,257 of CBDUWS010000193.1, read as the reverse complement.
TATCAGGATGAGAAATGACTGGCGTTAAATCATAGTGGATGATGTCGTGGAGATGATCCACCAAAAGTGGGCCCATGATGATAATGGGGTTATGAATATGGTGTTCACGTAAGAGAATGCCTTCCGGCACTGATGCGACGCCGAATCCGAAAACTCCTAACGTGGCTAAGGTTCGTGCCACAGGAACGGCGCCGTGGCCATACGCATCGGCTTTGATGATCGGAAGGATTTTCGTGGCTGGGGAAACGAATTGACGAATGTGTTGGAAATTGGACTTTAGAACATCAAGATGAATGCAAACAGTGAGTGGTGCACGAGGCACAGCAGATGTCAGGGATGGGGAAGAATGAGAGAGAGCCACAGGTAGAGTCTCAGATCGAGAGAATTTCTTCCTCCTTTTTCTTGATGAGTTCATCCACAGTATGAATAAAATTATCCGTCAATTTTTGATTTTCACTTTCTAAATGACGAAGATCATCTTCGGTGAGCATGCTGTTCTTTTGACGTTTTTTTAGCTCATCATTCCCTTCACGACGGCAGTTTCGGATTTGCACTTTGGTTTCTTCCCCATATTTTTTACTGAGCTTTACAAGTTCTTTTCGACGTTCTTCGCTGAGTGGAGGTATGGGAAGGCGGATGAGCTTGCCATCATTTGATGGCGTGAGACCAAGTTCTGAGCTAATGATGGCACGTTCGATTTCTTTAATGTGCGAGACATCCCAGGGCTGAATCGTGATCAATCGGCTTTCTGGAATGCCCAAGTTTGCCACTTGTTTCAGCGGTGTTAGTGTTCCGTAATAGTCGATCTTGATGTGATCGAGAAGGCCCAAGGATGCACGTCCGGTTCGAAGGGCGGTAAATTCTCTTTTGATGTGCTCGATCGCACCCTCCATGTGTTTAGTGACATTTTGAATGGTTGGATCGCTCATGATCGTTCCCTCTACTCGTTGATGCAAGCATCCTTCGAAACTATCGTACCGATGGGATTACCTTCCAAAATTTTCCGGATGTTGCCTGGTGACGTAAGATTGAAAACAATGATGGGTAGATCGTTATCCATACAGAGGGTAATAGCCGTAGCATCCATAACTTTCAGGCTTTTATTGAGCACAGACAAAAAAGGTAATTCCGTGAAGCGTGTAGCTGTTGGGGTGGTGATTGGGTCGGCATCGTAGATTCCATCAACCTTGGTGCCCTTCAAAATCACATCCGCACAAATTTCCATGGCACGAAGAGCCGCCGCCGTGTCAGTCGTAAAATACGGATTGCCGGTTCCGGCAGCAAAAATAACCACACGTTTTTTTTCAAGATGGCGAATGGCCCGTCGGCGAATATAACCCTCCGCTAATTGACGCATTTCAATTGCCGATAGGACTCGAGTTGGAATACCCGCTTTCTCTAACACATTTTGGAGGGCGAGGGCATTCAACATGGTAGCAAGCATGCCCATATAATCTGCTGATGCCCGTTCCATTCCCGATGCACTGGCTGCTAGCCCGCGGAAAATATTCCCTCCGCCAATGACAATAGCCATTTCGACCTCCATGGTCATGACGTCGGCAATTTCACTTGCCAGATTTGCTAGGACTGAAGGTTGGATGCCGTATCCTTGATCGCCGGCTAGCATTTCTCCACTTATTTTTAAGAGGACTCGGCGGTATTTGAGCGGCATTAGTCTTGGCCAAGCTGATAGCGCGTGAATCGGTTAATTGAGATATTTTCCCCTAATTTCCCAATTTTTTGAGAAACCAAGTCTTGAATCTTTACTTTGGGGTCTTTAATGAAGGATTGTTCCAGCAAGCATTGTTCTTGATAATATTTTTCTAGTTTTCCATTCACGATTTTTTCCCAGGTTGCTTCGGGTTTGCCTGATTCTTTGACTTGAGCCAAGTAAATATTTTTTTCTCGCTCAATCAATTCTGCCGGAATATCCTCCCGTTTGATGAACAGTGGGTCTGAGGCTGCAATTTGTAGCGCGATTTCTTTGACGAAGGACTGAAACTCTTCGTTGCGTGCGACGAAATCCGTTTCACAATTTACTTCTAAGAGTACACCGATTTTTGATCCGGCATGGATATACGAAGAGATGAGTCCTTCTTTGGTTTCTCGGCCGGATTTTTTTTGAGCTGCCGCCAGTCCCTTTTGACGTAACAGATCAATGGCTTTTTCAATGTCACTTCCCGTATCTTGCAAGGCTTTTTGACAATCAAGGATTCCTGCCCCGGTTTTCCCCCGCAATTCTTTAACCAAGGTACTCAAACTAGACATACGCATACTCTCCTACTCAAGTAATGTGGATTGGTGATCAAACGATGACTTCACAACCCCTAGACGGGTTGTGCATTTTCGGGGGCCATTATCTCTGAAGGTCCTGATCCGGGTGCCTCGGGAAGGAAGTCTTCTCCGTTGGATGATGCCTCTTGGCGTTTTCGGCGTAGCTCTACTCCTTCAATACAGGCATCGGCTATTTGCGCTGTAAACAATTTGAGGGATCGAATAGCATCATCATTGCCAGGAATGGGAAAGTCGACGCCGTCCGGGTCGCAGTTGGTATCAACGAGAGCAATGACCGGGATCCCCAAGCGATTGGCCTCTTTGACGGTAATATGTTGAATGCGTGTGTCCAAAATGTAAATGCAGCCAGGGACATCCTTCATGTCTTTAATGCCGCTCAGATATTTTTCTAATTTAGCTTGCTGCTTTTTCATTTTGACAATTTCTTTTTTCTTGAGCCGCTCGTAGGTTCCGTCTGTTTCTGCGGCTTCAAGTTTTTTGAGTTGTGTAATACTGCGTCGAAGAGTTTGATAGTTGGTGAGCATGCCCCCTAGCCATCGTTGGTTCACGAAATACATTCCGCAACGTTTGGCTTCTTCTTCAACAATACTCATGGCTTGCCGTTTGGTCCCAACAAACAAGACCGATTCACCTGCGGCTACTGTATCTCGTGTAAATTCGTAGGCTTTCTGAAAACATTGCAAGGTGATTTGCAAGTCAATGATATAGATACCGTTTTTTTCACCAAAAATATAGCGTTTCATCTTCGGGTTCCATCGATTCGTTTGATGCCCAAAGTGAACCCCAGCTTCCAATAAGGATTTAATCGTGACCATAAAGGATCTTCCCACCCCCTTTCAGGAAAATATGGATTAACACAAAGCTGTACTAATTGAATATTGTATTGAAACTGTCGAGTGAGTCTGTTGGTTCAAATGGGACCGGCAGGAGACAATAATGAGGAGCGATTGTCTTGTCAGGCA
>CBDUWS010000192.1:0-4236 GCA_965370985.1 uncultured bacterium | reverse complement strand
TTGTCGAAATATGGACCGCTTAGACACTTTTGCAGCCGATTCTTCCTAAGTCCGATAGGCTCCTAGGTTAATTCTGTAAGGAAACCGTGAAATGGCCAATCTGAATTATTATGCGGTTCTTGAAGTTACGCTTCAAGCCTCGCAGGAAGAAATAAAAAAAGCCTATCGAAAACTGGCACTCCAATACCATCCTGACAGGAATAAAGGGAACCGCCAGGCTGAGCTGAAGATTCGCGAAGTCAATGCCGCCTATGAAATTCTTGGAGATCCCGCTGCCAGAAAAACTTATGATCGATTACGGTTGGGGCATGTGGGGCCGATGGTATCGCATGCCGATGAGGAACCAGAAGAATCCGTTTCCCCGGGAGTGGTCTTGCAACGTATGGAAGGGACGCTCCGTGAGGAGTCTCGCAAGCAACTGTTTAAAGTGATGATGAAAAATACAGATAGAATCAAAGAGGAGTTGAGACGAATTCGTGAGCGAGTCATTGACGTGCAAGGGTATGATACCTTCCTGGAAAAAATTGTGACCCAGTGTGGGGAAGAAGGTCTAAAAGAACTGGTGACCGATGAGCTGTGGCAACTTCGTGAGCACCTCGTGGATATTGCCGTAGAAATGGTGTGTTCCGAAGTCCCGGGCTCCTTTCAAGGGTCGCAGGCAATCGAACAGGTAAGACGAACGTTACATCAGTCGTATCATGAAGGGTGGATACAAGGATATGCCCAAGCATGTGAGCTGCTTTATGAACGACGATAATTGTGGTTCGCTCTTTCTTGTTATTCTCGGCATCGGTTGTCGGGAATCTATTTGATTTTGTCTGGGAGGAATGCCCGTCGACAATTGGGGAAAAGAAAATTTGGGGAAAGTGGCTATTACCTTAGGTTACCGATCAAATGGCGATTGTTGAAACGTGTTGTTTTTTAACGCCTGGGGATCGGAAGCTGAAAGTGCCTGAGCTTCTTTTGATAAGGTGACTTGATCTTGGATGGGAGAAGGACGAAGCTGTTCTTTGGTCTTTTCGGTGGCATCGTTGCTTGCTCTCGACGCTGTGACGTGCTGTCGGTCTTGCGTGCCAGATAATAGGGCTTGTGAAGATTGGTGGGTTTCTATGCCTGATAACGTCATGGTGTCGGTTCCTTCCCAATGGAATCGGTGTGTGCCGTTTTCTTTATTTGTGACTTATCGACGATTAGGCGAAATACTTGCCGATTGCGTGAGTGAAATGAAAGGGCAGGCATTGATTGGAACGTATTGACCAAGAAGTGAGAATAATCTGATTCATCAAGATTATGCCAGACGGTTCTAATGATGGCCCCACTTAACCTCACTACCGGTTCCCTTTCCTTTTTTCCTCGTGTCCGTCTTTATTGATCTCCTAATATTAGAGGAGTGGTAATGATTACAGAATTTCTTGTGATGCCTGGAGAAAGGACGAAACGGCTGGATGCATTTTTAGTCAGCCATGAGCGGGGTGTTTCAAGGTCTAGCCTGCAACGGTTAATTGTGTCAGGGCGTATTCGAGTCAATGAGCACATGGCGAAACCCGGTCAAAAAATTAAACCTGGCGACCGAATTGCGATGGATAAGCCAGAGCCAGGACCGATGATGGTCAATGATGAGATCGTTCCGCTTGAACTTCTTTATGAAGATGAGGTGTTGTTAGTTGTGAATAAACCTACCGGAGTGGTCGTTCATCCCGCTTCAGGCAATTGGCATGGGACTCTCCTGAATGGTCTGTTAGAACATTTTCAGCCAAATGGAAAAAACAATGGGCTCACACATATGAATGTGGATCCAGGTTTGGTCCATCGGCTCGACAAAGAAACATCCGGTATCATGGTCGTGGCCAAAACGGATCATGCTCATCGAGCCCTTTGTTCGCAATTTGAGAAACATACCATTACCAGAACCTATGAAGCCCTGGTGTATGGGACACCGACAGAAGATAAAGGGACGATCGATGTAGCCATTGGGCGTGATGTGATTGATGAAAAGAAGGTTTCTACTAAGACGACTAAACCTCAAGCTGCTATCACGGAATTTAAAGTATTACAGCAATTTGGAGATGTGGCTTCTCATGTCGAGCTGACTCCCCATACTGGACGACAGCATCAGCTCCGAGTCCATGTGGCATCTCTTGGTTGCCCCATCTTAGGAGATCAGGCTTATGGCGGTCAGAAGGTCTGTCGAATTGGAGAAGTCGACATTCCACGAATGTTATTGCATGCGAAAATCTTAGGGCTTCGACATCCGATTTCCGAAAAGTGGGAAGAATTCTTTATTGGAATGCCTGCTGAAATGGAAATGGTTTTGGAGAAATTGAAACTCCAGAACCAGTAAACTCTTCCCTATCGAAAATTCCTCGAAACGTAGGTTATTCTTATTAGTACTTATCTGGTAAATGATGAATACGTAGCGATCTAAGTAGCAGGGGAGTTGCCGCCGTTCAGCGGTGAGGGTGTTCCAAAACCTGAGAAAACGTTACACTGATAATCTCACAAAAATAACCAAGCGAGTTTTTTCACGTCCTTAAAAAATACATCGAGTAGGTGTTGGATGAGTTACCACGGGCGGGTCAAAAAATTGCGCGCCTTCCACTTCCCAAAATGGATACAGGTTAGTATTGGGATCTGGTGTGTGTTGGCCATCGCAGAAAGTGCCGGGGCGCAATTAAGTGATCTCCGTCAGCCTCGAGGACCTCTTCCAGGCTTATCGGATATTTCACGCGTAGGAATCTCTGTTGAATTGGGTGCCGCGCAGCATCTCATGACTCCTGCATTTATTATTGATACGCTACAACCCCGCCTGGAAACGTTAGGCTATCACGTGGAATTTGCCCCAAGGCATTCGGCTGACGGCCTATGGCTTCAGGTCGATTGCCAGGCTATTCCAGAGAAAATACGCTCTCGGCTTCCTGATACTTTTACCCGGCCTTCATCAAAGGCCCCAAGGTTGGGACCACCCTGTCAGATTGCCTACACCTATCAACAAGAAGTGATTCCTTGGAAAAACGTAGATCGATTGATTTATTCCGAAAGTGTTTCCACGATGCAGAAAATCGCGCAACGTGCCAGACCCCTCCAGCCACAGGAATGCGTGGAACAATTCTTCAACATGTACGATTTTCCAGTGTTATTGGCTGCGGAATGGGGGCATGTCGACCGGTTACTCCACGTACTCAACCGTCCGGATACCCCGGTGTCCCGACAGCGGTTGATTCTCACGTTATTAGGGGAAACGCAAGTTGCTAGAGGATATCCGGTACTCGTGGAAAAATTGCAAGACGTTCATGTAGCCCGGGAAGCTGCCGAAGCCTTAGGGTTTTTTGGACTTCGGGCACAACCGCATTTACTCCCTGTCGTCCAAGACCGTTCGAACCCCCAGCTTCAGGCGGCCGCCGCCAAAGGCCTTGGCAGGATTGCCGCAGCCACCGGGAACAGTCAACAAACGCCTCTCTATTTGAAGATGGTGGCGGATTCCACCATTGATATCCGTGTGCGGACTCAATTGGCCTGGGCATTGGGGAAGGCCCCGGATATGCGAGCCTACCCAACCTTACTTCACTTGGAAAAGGATATCTGGGCCAACTACTCGCAAGATCCACAACTCCAAGAGTTCCGGGAAGCGGTGGATTGGAGTATCCGTGAAGTCAAGCAAGGCGGCCATGGAGACGATTTTTGAATAAATATAATCCCCCAAAAATATCAGACGTACATAAATTGCGAGTCGGGCTGATTTCTTATTTATGCTAGATGTTGTTCTCTACGAACCAGAAATTCCGCCGAACACAGGGAATATCATTCGTCTCTGTGCAAACACTGGGTTTGGGTTGCATCTCATTCATCCGTTGGGGTTTGAATTAGATGATAAGCGAGCCCGCCGGGCCGGATTAGATTATCACGAGCTCGCCCGGATGAAAGATTATCCTACGCTTCAAGACTATCTGGATGCCCATAAGCCACCACGCGTCTTTGCCATCACCACAAAAGGGCAAACGAATTATCAGGACGTAGCCTTTCAACCTGGCGATGCACTGCTCTTTGGGCCTGAAACGCGAGGTTTGCCTGCCCTTATCTTAGAGGCGTTTCCTCCAACCCATCGTTTGCGCATTCCGATGCAGCCTAATTCCCGCAGCCTGAACTTAAGCAATGCGGTCGCTGTGGTGGTGTACGAAGCCTGGCGGCAGCATCAATTTTCCGGGGCACTATAAGATATCCTAAACGGCTTAGGAAATG
>CBDUWS010000191.1:0-4258 GCA_965370985.1 uncultured bacterium | reverse complement strand
TCGCTTCGATTTGCAGCAATCCTTTGGCTTTTCGCGAAAATTTTCCCGAATGAAATAATGATTGAGAGACCTGTAAAATTATGTGATCAGCATCCGTTGAATCGTTTGCCGGAAGTTGATACCGAGTGGCAATATCCCGTTGATAATCGGCCGTGATATATCGGGCGATAGCTGAGGAATCAGGTTGTGCCGGCAATGGGGCAGGCCCTAACGTGCGCGTTCCTGGCAGTAGATTGCGGATTTCTTTGCCGATTTCCTTGACGTCTTCATATTCCATGGGATCATTCATCATCACCGAAAGCGCCGAAAACACTTCCCAGTCCGGTCTGCTTTCACCAACTAAATCAATAGCTTTACGCACTGACTGAATATGCCCCTCGGTATTGGTAAATGTTCCGTCTTTTTCTGCATACGAACAAGCTGGTAGGACAACATGCGCCCGTTGTGCCGTTTCAGTCAAAAACAACTCCTGGCACACCACAAACTCAAGCTTCTCGAATGCCGAATGAATACCCGATGACGGAGGTAACGAGGCCAGCGGATTTTCACCCACCACAAACAAGGCTTTCAATTTGCCTTGTTGGACATCTTCAATCATTTGTGGCAGTGAAGAACCAGGGGTAACAGGAATCGGTCGACCCCATGCCTGCGATAGGCTTTTTCGAAATTCAGAATCACCCAGAGATGTTCCACCAGGCAAGACGGCTCCAGTCCCACCCATTTCAAAAGCCCCTTGATCATTATTTTCTTCAGCCAAGGGAGCAAGACCACAACCCGGCTTCGTCAATTTTCCGGTTATCAGTAAGAGGTCCAACAGATTCATGGTCATCCCAAATCCACCTGAAGACCTCAGAACACCGGGCCCGACGAGAATAACCACCTTCTTTCCTTGTCCAAACACATGTGCGGCTTGTGTAAACGTATCTGAGGCCAGGCCCGTTTGCGCATAAATCGCATCCCAGGAAAGTGTCTGAAGACGAGCTGAGATGTCGTTGAAATATGATGGAGATTTTTCTTGGAGTTGTGCATCAAGAATTTGTTGTTCAACCACAGCTTTCAGCAGACCCAAAATGGCCGCTGCGTAGCCCGTTGGCTTCACACCTAAATGATGTTGAGCCAGGTTTACGATATTGCTGATGCTCCCAATGGCAGGTTCTAACGCTTCAATCGTGATCAGCTTCGCACCTCGCCGCTTTACCGCTTCTTTTACTTTCAAACCCGTAATCGGATTGGTTTCGGTAATATTCGTCCCCACGAGCAACAACACGTCCGCAGACACAATATCCTCAAAACTCACGGCCCAGCGATGAGTCCCTTGCACACGTTTGAGAGCATGAACGCCATTCAGATGGCCATACCGCACACTGCTATCAATTCGATTCGTCCCGATTACGCCGCGCATGAATTTCTGAAAGACATAAATGTCTTCGTTCGTACATCGTCCCGTAATCAACCCACCAATCGCATCAGGCCCGTACTTGGCTTTAATGTCTAACAATCGCCGCCCCACCAACTCCAAGGCCTCTTCCCATTGCACCGGTTGAAAATCGTCGCCTTTACGGATGAGAGGCGAGGTCAATCGATCAGGATGTTCACTCACATGGTATCCAAAATATCCGCGCGCGCAGAGATCCCCGTTATTGCGACCAGCCCCATGTGTTGAATTGATTTCGATGAGGGCATTGCCCTTGGTTTGGAAGGTAACCTGGCATCCATCACCACAATACCCACAGACCGAATCCGTCCGATTCAGCATCCAGGGACGAAATTCATACATCGAGAGTCGACTGGTAATGGCCCCCACCGGGCAAATCTGGATACACCCACCACAAAACTCGCAATCCAATTCATGGGCCCCAAAGGCCTTGATTTCCGTCAATGTGCCACGACCCACCGGCGCCAGTGCTTTCACATCCATCACCTGATCGCAATAGCGTACGCATCGCAAACACTGAATGCACCGGTTCATCTGCGTTTCAATGAGAGGACTAAAGTATTCTTTTTGAAAGACTCGCTTGAGTTCTTTGAAGGGACTGGTGGTCGCTGTATATTCGTGAGAAAAATCCTGCAGATCGCAACGCCCGCCTTGATCACACACCGGACAATCCAACGGATGATTGGCAAGGATAAAATCTAAAACCGATTTGCGTGCAGCCTGCGCATGAGAAGAAGAATCAGATTTCACCACCATGCCTTCAGCCACAGGGGTACTACACGACGTCTGCAATCGAGGCATTTTCTCTATTTCGACGAGACACATACGACAATTGGCATCCGGCGACAGCTTGGGGTGATAACAAAAATGCGGAACCATGACTCCCACCTGACGGGCGGCTTCAATAATCAACGTGCCTTTGGACACGGTGGTCGTCCTGCCATCGATGGTCAAGGTCACCATTTCTGTTGTCGTTGCTTGAGCGGCCATTGTGTTGTGACTCAATGCGTCAATACTGGAATCTCTTTACTTCGAGGCCTCGTCGCTTCGGCTTCACGAATCAATTCTTCATACTCATGGCGAAAATATTTCAACGTGCTTTGGATCGGACCGACTTCCGCTTCTCCAAATGCACAAATCGTACGACCCGCGATGTTTATGCAAAGCTCATCCAACATTTCCAAATCACCTTGCCGTCCCTGCTTATTCCAAATTCGCTGAAGAATTTGTGCCAACCAGGAACTCCCTTCACGACAGGGCGTACATTTCCCGCAGGATTCATGATAGAAAAATTCCATCAACCGCAACGCTGCCCACACCATACTGGTACCTTCTTCCATAACGGTCACGCCACCAGACCCTAACATGGACCCCGCCATCGCCACAGCTTCGAAATCCATTTTGACATCCAAATGTTCAGGTGTCAGAAACGGCGCGGAGGCTCCGCCCGGAATAAAGGCTTTAAGCGGCTTATCCGAACGCATCCCTCCACCCACGTCATAAATGAATTCGCGGAAGGGGATACCCATAGGCACTTCATAATTGCCTGGTCGCTTCACATGGCCGCTTAAACAAAAAATCCTGGTACCGCAACTCTTTGGCGGAGAGCCAATACCGGCAAACCATTCGCCACCGCGATTAATGATATGCGGTATGTTCGCCATGGTTTCGACATTATTCACCACCGTCGGTTTTTGGTAGAGCCCGTGGGTAGCCGGAAATGGCGGTTTAAACCGCGGCATACCTCGCTTACCCTCCAACGATTCCAATAGAGCCGTTTCTTCGCCACAAATATAAGCGCCTGCTCCGGCATGGATATGAATCTTAATAGTCCGCCCACTTCCAAGCACGTTTTCACCCAAATATCCAGCAGCATTCGCTTCTTGAACAGCCTTCTCCAAAATTTTTGCGCCAAGCCGAAATTCGCCACGAATATACACATAAGCCGTCTCAGCACCAATCGCGAAGCAGGTAATCACCATGCCTTCCAACATTTGATGGGGATCACGCTCCATCAGTTGTCGATCTTTAAAGGTGCCTGGCTCGCTTTCGTCGGCATTGCAACAGAGATACCTTGGACCTGGATGATCTTTGGGAATAAAGCCCCATTTCACGCCCGCAGGAAATCCCGCGCCTCCCCGCCCGCGCAAGCCAGATTTTTTTACTTCTTCAATCACTTGATCCGGCTGCATGTCTTTCAAGACCTTACGAAGCGCTTGATAACCGCCAGCCTGCTCATAATCCGCCAACGACCCGGTGTAACCCGGCTGTTCCATATTCTTCAAAAGAATTTTTTCGTACTGCGCCATCTCAACATCCGAACCTATTTGCTTAGGATTTCGCCAAAGGCATGGGAAACATAAACGGCCCACTTTTTAGCGGACAATCTCCATCCCTCGCCAAGTCATCTAACACACGGCCAACTTTTTCTTCCGTTAACTGTTCGTAATAGTCATCATTGACTTGCATCATGGGGCCGGTACCACAAGACCCCAAACATTCCACCACACTAAGCGTGAAATTTTTATCTGAGGTCGTTTGCCCAGGTGAGATAGTGAGTTTTTTGGTAATCCACGTCACCACATCATCCGACCCGACTAACGCACACATGAGTGACTTACAGACTTGAAGATGAAACTTCCCGATCGGTTTGAGATTGAACATCGTATAAAACGTGACGGTCTCAAACACCTGAGCCGGCGTTAACTCCAAGACTCTCGCAATGTCCCGCATCGCTGGTTCGCTCACAAACCCCTCTTCACGCTGCGCCAAATTCAACAGCGGCAGCAGCGCCGACCGCTTCACCGGATAACGCGAAAGAAT
>CBDUWS010000190.1:0-4269 GCA_965370985.1 uncultured bacterium | reverse complement strand
TTAAAGGCTTGGGAGGGAATCCACATAAGAAATCATCATCGCCAAGCCGTCTGTCATACCTGTGAGAGGGGTTTTCGAGAAATTGGGAGGCACGCATCAAGTCGTTTTTGGAAAAATCTCTCTCCCACCTTCGTGGGGAGGAAAAAGCGAAAAGGTTTCGATGGAGCGTCTATGGTCGGGTTGTTGCGATTCTCAACAAGCAAAACCAATCAACAGAGTTGGCCGTTGAAGAGACAGGGTTTGTAACGGGAAGTATCAAATTCCGTTTCTTCTTTATACACCAATTCGTTGCCGTTGACCCCATCCAGTAAAGGATCATTCCACATAGTGTGGTTCCACCAATAAAAGATTGGATGTTCGGGTAGGTAGTAGACAGGATTGCCGTAGCTGCTACGAATATAGCCTTGCACGGTGCGACCGGTGACGTAGTCAATTTTTCCATCTCCCTTTAAGGAATACAGAGAAATAAAAAGTCGGGATTCTTGATCGTAGATCTCATCGATGCGTGTGTCTTCTTCAGGTTCTGGGGGCAAGGAAAGCACGGCGGGGTTAGAGATTTGAACAGAAGCAAACATGAGCCAGGTTGATAGCGCGAATAGGGTCAAGCCTGTCATCGTGTCGCCCTCCTAACAGATACTAATTGCTGAATGTCCTTAAATATAATAACACATGCCAGGCCTCGTCTTCAGTCAAGACTAGCGGGATAAAGGAGGCCATATCCGTCCCTGGACTGCCATTCTTTAAAATCCAGAACAATTCGCCATCTGTTCGGGCTTCCTGCCAAGTTTTGTCTGTAAAGTTGCGTGGCAGTTTTCCTACTAGCCCCGGAATTTTGCCAAGGCCTTTTCCGTCACGCCCATGGCATGTCACACAAAAGGCTTTTCCGTGAAAAATATTTTTCCCTTTCTCAATATTTTCCGGCGTTGATGGAAATGGATTTGACCAGGAACGCGCTTGAGCAATTTGATCCTGAGGCACTCTGGACTTCAACACTTTACGATCAGCAGCCTCACTCGTGAAAGCCCAAAGACTTTGAACTAGGAGACAACACACCCAGAAGGTTCCTATCTTCCAAGGCATAACCAGAACTCCTTACGATGATGAATCTGTGGGTAGACCACAGGGAGAACCTTCGAAGGCTCTCCCTGTGTAGTATTGTTACTCCGTCCGGAAGACGTGACCGAGTGATGTGGGTATGGAGACGGTTCCGTCTGGAACTACTTTATCTTTACCCCAAAGATGGATAATGACGCCATCAGTTTTCCCAGCGGTTTCTGCAAGAGCTTTGACTTTGGCTGGATCCTCAATATCAAGAATTTGGACTCGCCCGGTATCAATTTCAACTTGATGATCATGAAAGGCCCTATTCCATTGGACTAACGGCACATTTTTTCTGGCAAGATCTTTCGCAATAAAATATTCTATGGCGACAAGCTTGGCGTTCGAATCGGTGGATTCATAAAGTTGACATTGCAGCACTTCATCCGAGATCCCTTTGCAATAGTGATGGTAGGGACCCCCAACGGTTCCGTCAGCCATCATATGCGGGGCTTGGATATGAATATCATATCCATCAGTTGGTTTACCTTCTCCACTGAAAGCGGGCGTGGTCATAAACCCCATAGCCAGTAAACTAAACGCCCCTAATAGTAAAAATGAACGGGTTGAACGATGCATAACGACCTCCTTGTTAATAAATATGTGATGGACCGGTCTGAATTCCTGGTTAAGGAACTGGGAAAAATTATAGGTCTTCTATCGTGTGATAGACAATGGGCCTCTTTTGTCTGCCCAACTCGTTGACCTTGGGCGCTCCATTGTCCCTTTCTCTTTTTGCTGTATTCGGTTATGTAGAATCATTGAGTCGAAATTTTCGCCACAGTTGAGACAACGCCATATCGACAAAACATACATGGCTTCATCCTGGTTATAGACTTGATCGCTCATCAACAAACCCTCACATCGTGGACAATTCATAATGGATCTCCTTTCTTCCCCCTTGCTGATTGAGATTTCCCGATTCGGTTCATTGGTAGTTTGGATAACAGCATGCCCATTAAACAGGAATCTGTTAATCCGGCGTGAAGGAGCCCAGCCCCTACGATTGCAGGAAGGAAAAAGAATCCACTATGGACCGTGAAGCCCAAGGCGACCCCTATCAAGATCAATCCACCTGCGATGGCTCTAACCTGACCTTCCAAAGAAATTCGTCGTTGCCCTTTGATCACAGGTTTGTCTTGCTCAACCCAAGCCGTGATGCCGCCTTCCAGAATTTCACAATTCGTCAGGCCATTGTTGGTTAAATATTCATAGGCTATCTTCACCCGATTCTGTGTTCGGCACACCAACATAATGGGGCGTTCCTGTGAGAGGGTCTTCAGTTCGTCCACATAGGTATGTAAATCTGGCAAGGGTATGTTTCGAGCCCCGGAAATATGCACCCCCTCAAATTCTTGGGGCGTTCTAACATCAATATATAAAAAGTCTTCCCTGGGATTCGAGAGTTCCTCCTTGTCATTTGTCTTTCGTGATTTCTGTTCTTGGTCGAGTAGCAGGGTGCTCATACGTTCTCCTCCATTCACCAAATTATCATGCGCAACTGGTTGTGCATTCAGATTGAAGTTTGTGTTTGGGATGTCCCCATGTGGTGATCCATGCGTCATAACCTCCAATTAAATCCATGGCCTGCGTTCGTTCGGCTTGCTCCAAAATTCCAAGGGCGGCTGAAGATCGATAGCCGCTTGCGCAATGTACGACCACAGGGGTGCCCTCAGGAATTTTATGAACTTGTTCAGCCAGATGTGGCAGAGGGATGTTGAGACTCTTATCAATATGTCCTGCTTCCCATTCTTTTTCTGCGCGCACATCGACGACTATAGGCGGATGGGTTGTAGTCAACAGTTCGGCGAGCATTTGCGCTGAGATCCGTTGGCCTTTTTGAAGCAAATCGGGTCTGTTCAGAAGTGCCTGCATCCCGCCATCAAGATATCCCACAACGTGATCAAAGCCGATGCGGCCTAAACGCTGGATCGCCTCTTCTTCACTTCCAGGTTCTGCGATAAGAACCATGGGGCGCTTTGGGTCCAACAAGGTACCTGCCCACGTGGCAAATTTCCCCGCTAATCCAATATTGAGACTGCCTTTCATGTGCCCCCCGGCATAGTCCGCGGCTTTTCTCACATCAAGGATCTGGGCACCGTTTTGTTGATGCTCCAACATCACTTCCAACGGGAGAGGGTTTAGACTGTTCCTCACCACCACTTCCAACGTTAAGTGGGCTTCTCGATTCATCTGTGCGTCGTATCCAAAGTAGGCGGGAGCTTCCGGCTGATTGGCAGTGACCAATCCGACAAATTCCTTTTTCGTCATGGGTTGCAGGGCGTAATTTTCCCATCGTTGCTTGCCTAACGTTGAGACCGTCTCACTGCTCAGATTTTTGCCGCACATGGAGCCTGCTCCGTGGGCGGGATAGACCAAGGTTTCATCGGGGAGGGTCATCAATTTGTTTCGAAGGGAATCAAACAATTGACTGCCTAACTCTTTGGCGGTGATCCCCACCGAAGCCATCAGATCCGGGCGCCCTACATCGCCGATAAACAAGGTATCGCCTGTCAGGACACTATGCGGACGTTCGGAACTGGTGGCCAGATCATAGACCGCCAATGAAATACTCTCCGGTGTATGACCAGGAGTTTCCAGCACCTGGATCCTGACATTACCAAACTCCAGGACTTCTCCATCCTTGAAAGATGTCACAGGAAAATCAGCTTGGGCTTTGGATCCCATGCAGATTTCCGCTCCGGTTTGTTTTTGCAGTTCCAGGTGCCCAGCCAAAAAATCAGCATGGAAATGAGTGAGGAAAACTGAACGAATATGCCACCCGTGGGCACGCGCTTCCTGAAGATATTGATCGATATCGCGCTGGGGATCGACCACAACTGCTGTTTTGGTGTCTTCGTCGGCAATCATATAAGAGGCATGGGCTAAACATTGTAAGTAGAATTGTTTCACGATCATGGCACCACTCCTTTCGGGCTCTATCCTGTGTCTGAACTTTTTTATTTCTTCATCTAAACTTATTAAAACAGCAACACTCATGCCATGATGGTCCATTCTAAATAATTCACAAAAAAATTCATATAATCAAATACTTATATATTTTTTAAGGGGTTTGATGTCATTGAATGCTTCGTTGGTAAACGAGAGAATGAACAGGAAGCGTTAACCGTTAACTTAGCGTGTTAACGGTTGGAGGAAGTGTCGGCTGTT
>CBDUWS010000189.1:0-4308 GCA_965370985.1 uncultured bacterium | reverse complement strand
GGAGTGTGTCCTCAATGTGGCAGGGTCACGAGAAAGTCATGCCCCAGGAATGCAGGAGGCCGTCTTTCGCCTCATGGTCGATGTGCTGATGAGCGTGAACACGACCTCCGAGCATTTCCAGCGGCTGAGGAAAGCCAAGAGAGTCTGAGAGTGAATCAAGCAACACAGAAGAAACCTATGCGGCGGTTACAGACCGTTTTCATCAATAGAGCTTTGTGCCATTTTTCTCCTCGTCCAATGGGACTGTGCGACTCAACCACCAGGTTGGACCTGCCCCAGGTTCGTGGACGGGTTGGTACAAGGTGATTTATGAAGGCGTAACGTAGAACCAGCAACACGGGTTGTTGCAACGAGCCTCACATCGTCGGGTGTGGGGCTTTTGTGTTTGGATCTCTCCACTCCCCCATACCACGGCGCTGTTCCTTTTGAGAACACACCCGCCCGACTCAGTGGTGCAGAATGCCCCATTGTGGACGCCGCTGCTCCACGTCCTCCTGCTCTAATTAGGTCATTTTAAAGGCTTTCACGCTGTACTCACGAAAAGGCATTCCTTTTGCTTTCTTATATTAAACGAGAGTGTGATGGTCTTGCCCTCACAACCAAAAGGGTTGGAGATAAAGGGGAGTGACGGAACTCCTTGGTCGGAAGGGGGTGGGGAGGCTTTTCATGATGGCGAAAAGACTTTTGAAATATGTTCTGGCTTTCTGCCTTCTCATGGGTGGGGAGACATCGGGTGCGACTTCTGTTCGGGCAGAATTCGTGGTGGATCTCTATGGAGGATTGGCCAAGACGGAGAATGGTGAAGTGGAAGGGCAGGTGCGCAGTGTGCCATTTTCAGGGAGCCCCGTCACGACTTCCAAAGATCTCAAGGAGGATGCGAAATTCAAAAATGCCTTCACGGTGGGAGGACGAGTGACCTACTGGACGCAGACCATTCCCTGGCTAGGAGTGGCCTTGGATGGCTCCTATTTTAAGGCCGACGCCAAAAACGCCAATATTGAGATTCCCATTTATGGGTTCTCCCTCTTGATGATGATGCGGTATCCCTTGTACCCGAATGAGCAGTTTCCCCAGGGAAGGTTGGAGCCCTACTTTGGGGTCGGTCCCGAATTCGCTTTATCTAAAAGCACTGTTGAATTTGAAGACGATGGTGACAAAACGAAGATTAAGGAAAACATGAATGGTTTTGGTGTTGATGTGCGGACGGGAATGTTGTGGCGCCTACAGCGACATTGGGGGATCTTTACCGAATATCGATTTACTTATTTAGATATGTCCGATGATGGAATTCCCACTGATTATAGCCGGGCGGATGAGGAGGGATCCCGTGAATTCGAGAATCTGGGTTCCAAACTGACCACGCATCATTTTCTGATGGGTCTTTCCTACCGCTTTTAATCTATAGCGACGTGCGAAATTTATTTATTGATATGCCAACAGTCTGAGCACCTACATTCTGTAAAAGCGTTGAAGAAGGAGGCGACTTTTCGAAAGATGGGACCGTTTTTTAGGAAAATAGGCATCTTTAGCCTGGCAATTATGCTGCTCCTGGTTCAATGGGGTTGCGCAACTCAGCCGCCAGTTTTGCCAGAAGAGTTACGAGCCCAATTGGGAAGAATAGGCGTGGTGTCGGCCCAATACACCCCCGCGTTTGAATTTGAAATGCCTGCTAAGGGGTGGTTAGGCGGCGCGGCTCGAGGGGCGGTGGGTGGCACGAAAGCTTTTATTGTCCTTGTCCCTTCGGGCGCGGTAATTGCGGGCGCGAGTGCGGTTGTAGCTTTCGCGGGAGGGGCGCCTGGTGTCTTGGGTGCCTTAATAGCCGTCGGAGTTGTGCTTAAAGGGGCTGGGTATTTGATAATTGGGCCGTTTTATGGAGCCGCGACGGCGGAGGCTCCTGCGACGGTGGAAGAAGCAGAGGCCCAGCTTAAGGCCGCGTTGGTCTCCATGCGCATTCAGGAAACGATGCGAGATCATGTGGTTCAGGCGGCTCATCCGTATCGGCCAAATGTAGACCTCACGGTGATAGACGGACAAGGCCCTAAAAGCGCCTCCGATCTCCTCACCTATTTCCCATTGCACGATACCAACGTCGATAGTGTCCTTGAACTACGAGTGACCCGCCTGTGGTTGAGCTCCAACCAATCGTTTTTCCAGCCATTAAGAACGACGTTTTCTGATAAGGGTAAGTCTCCGATTGACCCTTCTCGAGAGTTAGAGATTAACCCGTCTCTGTCGCTGGGGATGGAAGTACGAGGCCGACTGATTCGGACTGCCGACAAAGTTGTCCTGTACGATAACACCTGGGAGTACGAGGGGGGGTCTCGCTTATTCACCGAGTGGGCGGTCCATGTTGCGCAACCCTTTGCGGAGGAATTTGTGAAGGCCTATGGTGAGTTGGCTAACCAAATTGTGGACACCATATTCAAAAGTCCCCTACCAGAAGGTGAAGGGGACATAGTGGGTAAATCACCATAATTTCGATGAATTGTTTTCTTGGAAGCCTATGCACCTGTTTCGGCTCCAACTGTGCCTGATTCTGACCCTGTTCAGTCTTACCAGTCTGGTTCACGCTGCCGATTTCCCTGCCAAGGTCATTCACATGATACTGATGAGGATATGAGCATCATTCTGAGTGAGGAGAGGGAAGCAATCAAGATTGGTTTTAATGGAATGGACTACCCAGGAAAAAGTTAGAATTTTGGGATCTTGTCGTGATGTAGAGCGAGTGGCGCATTGACCACACTCTTGCCACCATTCTTGGCTAAAGGTGATAGAGTCTTGAGAACAATGAGATGGCCATCAAATGTACAGTCTATTAACTGGAAATGGGATAGGAATATCCAGGAAGACAATTCGTGTGATCGCGTCAATCCATTTGAAAAGGATAAAGGTTGACAGCGTGGATGAAACATGTATAGTAGAAGTATACATTTTAAATAAGAGGGTGGAATGAAGGCATCGGTTGTAGATCTTCGTTACAAAATGAATGATGTCCTGAAAGCGTTGGATCGTAAGGAAGAAGTCACGATTCTCCATCGAGGAAAAGTGAAAGGGAAAATTATTCCCGTTACCACAAACACCGATAAACGTGTCCAGGCGCATCCTTTTTTTGGGATGGCGAAGGCATCTTCGAAAACGGTCTTGGATGAATTGGCCGACTTAAGGAATGCCAGAGTCCGTGATCTTTGATACGGATATCTTTATCTGGGCGCAGCGAGGGAATGGCAAGGCTGCCAAGTGCTTAGAAAATGCTTCCACGCGGCTGCTGTCTATTCAGACGTATATGGAACTTCTCCAGGGCGCTCAGAATAAAGAGCAACATGCCTATATCAAGGATTTTCTCGCGGAATTCAATTTTGAAATCCTTTCTCTCACGGAAAATATTGGTCATCGTGCGGCAATTTACATTGAGGAGTACAGTTTATCTTCTGGCCTCAGGGCAGGAGATGCCATTATTGCGGCGACGGCAACAGAACATAACTTGGAATTAATGACCAGTAATTTTAAACACTTTCGAGCCATTCGCGACTTGAAACTCAAACCCTTCAAACCGTAAATCAACCTGTATTGTTTGAAAAGGTCGTGTGTAGAAACAGAGACGAGTCATGTGGCTGTTAACCATCATCATGGCACCAATATTCTGAGAATGCTCTCTATCATAAGGGAGATACGCGATGTTTGCTGTCATTGACGTAGGTGGTTCGCAGTCGTCCTATGTGCCGGGGATATTTCGAGATCGGAAAGTGCCCAAGGTGTCCAAGGCACCTGCCATCCAACCAGTTGGTCGTGGAAATCAGCCACCTGAACAACAATCCCACAAAGGATCTTCCTTTTTCCCAAACCGTCTCTATGAACAGGTGCAAGCCTATTCGCAATCAACTTCATCTAAGCTGGTGGCTCGAGATATCATGGCATCACCTGTCGTGACACTTCCTTTGACGGCATCGCTAACCCAGGCTTGGGAACTGGTGAAGGACAAGCGATTTCGCCATATTCCGATTCAGTCGAAAAATGGGGCGCTGGTTGGGATTTTGTCCGATCGAGATTTGTCGCGCGGGACCGTGGAATCGGCCCTAGTTGGTATCAAAGGATCGGCCTATCTGGGGAAAGTGACTATTGAAAACTATGTCAGTCATCCAGTCCTTGTGGCTGCCCCTGAAGCGACTTTACCGGCCATCGCGCGAGTGCTATTAGAGGAACGGATTGGAGCCATCCCTGTAGTTTCACAGGAAAATGAATTATTGGGCCTGATTACCCGCAGTGATATTTTGCGTGTTATCGTTTCGCATCCCAATTTCGAGAATTGGG
>CBDUWS010000188.1:0-4361 GCA_965370985.1 uncultured bacterium | reverse complement strand
CGGCGTTTGGCAGCTTTAAGATGAAAAGTTTCTCGGTTCCACAAGCCGAAGCTTAAACGCAAGGGGGTTTCCGCCGTACAAGCCCTGGCCATGACAAAAGACGAAATCATCCGCGTTGTGACTGAACAACGCCAATTTTTCAACAGTGGCGCCACCCGAGACTACTCGGTTCTTCATGAAACGCTTTGCCAGCACGAGTTAACGGAAACCATCAGGAAACCCCGCAAGTAGCGTCTCCATAAGTAGGGGGAGACTCGAATTAATATTTCGAGCGTCACTAAAGCCGTGATTGTCTGGGACATAAATTCGAGTCTGACCCCTAATAAAGCCCCTATTACAAGAATGACGTCATCCATTATTTATGACCGCCACAGTTCGTTCGACGACGTCTTTGTTGCCGATGATGAGAGCTGTACGCTGGTGTAGCTTTTGAGGTGCTATGTCTAAGATGCGCTTCTTGCCTGAAGAGGCCGCCCCACCAGCTTGCTCAGCAATAAATGCCAGGGGGTTCGCTTCATACATGAGACGAAGTTTCCCTTCTGGACTCTTCACGGTGCTCGGGTACAAGAAGATTCCGCCTTTCAGCAAATTCCGGTGAAAATCAGCCACAAGAGACCCTGCATACCGAAGAGAATAGGTATTCCGTAGTTCTTCCACAGCTTTTTGGGTTCCTACATCCATCCCCTTGAAATTGCCCTCATTGGTGCTATAGCAAGAGTTTTTTTCGGGAATGCGAATATTGGGATAGGTGAGACGAAAGGTTTCATCGGTGGGATCCAGGGTAAAACCTTGAACGTTCTCACGAGTCGCCACTACCATCATGGTACACGATCCATAGACCGTATACACCGCCGCCACCTGTTCTTTCCCTTTTTTTAACAGCGTGGCATCGGTAATCTTTTCATCGGCCTGACGTTTCCAAATTCCCAAAATCGAACCAACACTCACCGCCACATCGATATTCGAGGACCCATCCAGCGGGTCCATTTGCACCAAATACTGATGCGCGGGACTGTCGCCGACAATAACGGTTTCTTCAATTTCTTCCGAACCAATGGCAGCCACCCGACCACATTGGCTCAGGGTGCTCACTAAGGTCTCAGAGGAAAAGGTATCCAGAATTTGTACGACCTCACCTTGGACATTGGTCTCGCCAGTAGCTCCTACCGCATGCGCCAGAACGGCCGCACGAACTTTAGCTTGAATCTGAAGTGCCCCCTCGGCAATCCCAGCCACAACAGCTTCCAAGCCATCGTATTGCTCAGATTCCTTCCAAGACGAGGCTGAATATTCGGGCAAGGTGACAAACATGAGAAAATTGTATCTTTCACCTCATTACCCGTCAATTTTTTGTAATTGAGAAATCCGACATGAAATCATATTTCAAATCCCCTTAAGGACTATCATATTTCGGAATAGTCATACGAGTCTTGCATCTGCCCTCCAAACGACAAATTGTTTAACACAGTTGTGGCCGTACAACCAAAATTGAACAACCAGAATACGCGGCCACCCATTCCGACACACTCCCCATTTGAAAACGTTCAGGTCCCGTTAAGCCCTTTGCTCCCAATACCGCGAGACCAGCCTCACGGTTAATCAGACAGTCCAGAATCGCCGCCCGAGGATTTCCTGGTACCACCTCAGAGGTGACATCGAATTTTCTTTTTAAAAAAAGCGATCGAACGTGAGCCGTTGTTTCTTGCGCTTGTCTTTGAAATGCATCCCTCAGGGTTTTGGTATACGGTTTTGCACGGGCACTTGAGCCTAGACCCCTGAAGACTTGGGGCACGACCGAAAGAACATGCACAGAGACCAAATCGGGAGAAATCCAAGATTTCAGGTAATTGGCCGCACGCGTAGAGGCCGTGGAGCCATCTATGGCAAGAACCACCTGAACTGGGGTTTGAATAGGATCCTTCACAATAAACACCGGACAAGGTGCATGAGATAAAACTTTGCGGGACACGCTCCCCATGAAATATCCTTTAATATCATGAAATCCTCTCGACCCAAGAACTATCAGGTGAGGTTTTCGTTTTTCCCCTTCCTTGACAAGGGCATAGGCTGCATGGCCTTTGACCAAAACAGAGCGGATTTTTACTAATGCCTTTCCTGTTTTTTGTTGATTAAAGACCTGAGCTGTGTAGGCTTCCGCGGCCTTAAGAATTTTTTTTCCTTCTGCTTCTAATGTGGCGAGAATTTTCTTGGTCTTTCCTGTTTTGGTTCCTTCTTTCTTGAGGCCTGATTCCAGAAGACCGGTATCAATCACATGAACGAGAATGACTTCCCGAAAGGATTGATGAAACACAGTTCCTAAAGCTTCAATTGCCCTCATAGAAAATTTTGACCCATCCACAGCACATAAAGCCTTCATCGTTTCACCTCCCTTAATTATAGTTTTTCCATTTTTTATTGAGTCTACACTCAAGTTTACAATCACAGGTAAAGTAATTAAAGTACAGGCTCCCCAGACAGTTCCTTAAATTTTACGTTATCCTTTCCGTAAAAAGCTAAAAGGGAGGAGCGATCTTCTATCTTTACCATTCCTGTTTTAGTCAGGGAATCAAATGAAGAACGTATCCATATAGAAAAGTGAGGCAACGTTGGCCAGTCCAATTGACTTTTGGCTATATGGTGTGGAGAAGAAAAATCCTTACCAAGCATTGAAGAGGAGGTCGTTTACATCATGTCCATTCATAAGAAACTGAACCCTGTGCCAATTTCGAAGGTGCCTCAGAGGTTGACGGAGGAAGATCTCGCCGGGCTGACGTCGAAGGAAGGGCTGATCCAACTCCTCAAGTCCAAAAACCTTAGCGCCAAGAGTGCCTTACGAAGTCTGCGCTATGAAGCCGATCTACGACTCCTGCAAATTGAATTGGTGAAGTTACAGCGCGATGTCCAGCTCAAGGGACGACGGGTGGCCATTATTTTTGAAGGACGTGATGCGGCGGGAAAAGGTGGAGCGATTCGGCGATTTGCCGAGCACCTGAATCCCCGTTCCATGAGAGTGGTGGCCTTGCCCAAACCCACGGAGGTGGAAAAAGGACAATGGTATTTCCAACGATACATCAAGCCTCTTCCCAATCCCGGGGAAATCGCCTTCTTTGATCGGAGTTGGTACAACCGGGCGGTTGTCGAACCCGTCATGAATTTTTGCACGAAGCAGCAGCACCAGACGTTCATGCAACAGGTGCCCGAATTCGAACATATGCTTTATGAAGACAACATTGAAATCATTAAGTTTTGGTTCTCCATTTCCAAAGACGAACAGAAAGGCCGCTTTGAAAGTCGAGTCAATAACCCCTTAAAACAGTGGAAAATCAGCCCCGTCGATGATAAAGCTCAAGAGAATTGGGATCTGTACACCATGTACAAAGAAGAAATGTTTAGTAAGACGCATACCTCGTACTCTCCCTGGATCATCGTCAAAGCGAACAGCAAAACGAAGGCCAGGCTAGAGGCTATTCGCCATGTGTTGAATACCCTTCCCTATAAAGGAAAGGGCGAATCGAAAGTGAGCCTCCATCCTGATCCCGAGATTGTGTTACGGTTCCATCGTAAGAGCAAGGTCGTTGATTAAGGCATTCCCAGAGCCAAAAAATTGCATTTAGGGCATGAGGAGCGAGAAACGTGAGCGCAGGGAATGTGCGAATGGGCGGCTTTACCACCTGGACGACGTTTCCGTCAAAACCGCGTCAGGCCCTGGGGGTTAGTTCGTAGAGATACACCATTTTTTTTACGGCAGTTCCCCTTCGCGGAGGCCAGTTGAGGGGGATTTTTTCGACTGATAAATTAAACTTCTCTTGGAATCCTAGTTCAATAGTGTCCAGCCCCAGTCTATTGGGATCACAAAACATGCCTTTTCCCCCTGGGACAAGCACTTGTTCAAGAACATGAGAAATATCCGCTAAAATCGCCTCGTCATAAAAGACCTCACTGCCTAGCACCACATCATAGCGTTCTTTTGATTCAATCTTTTCAGACCAATCTAACGTGCACGTGTCAAAGTCACTGATGTGATTCAGATGGCATGTCTCTTTTACCGCTTCGAGGGTAACCGGAACCATATCTGAAAACATGGTGAATGCTCCGAGCTGAGCCGCGACGACTCCGGCCAACCCTGTCCCGCAGCCAATTTCCAGAACCGCGACCCCTGTTAGTTTTTTAGGGAAAAATTGGTGAATGAGAAATTCGGACAGGGCCACTTCAGAAGGCCAAATCCGATCCCAATATCCCCACCCCAGCGATTCGTCATCTCTTTTATCTAAAGGGGTTTCAACCGAAATGTCTCGTTTAGTCTTACAGACAATAGAGACCTCCCCGATTTTTGGAAGTGTCACAACTTGCACACGACTCAA
>CBDUWS010000187.1:0-4380 GCA_965370985.1 uncultured bacterium | reverse complement strand
CAAATAGTTTGTTCTTTACCATGACTCACCAGGACCTGGTTGGGAGTTGGCTTCGGTTGGTTCCGCACGCACTCCTGAAATAGGAGGAAGTTTCTTAAGCTTATCCATCCGTTCATCATGCATATTATAAGCTTTGATTTCAGAAAAGCCCGTTTTATGCGTGCCGACAATTTTAGAAGCAAAGGATGACATGATTCGACGACTGTTTGCCATTTGGCATTTTGGACATGTCGTATCTTCAGGCTTTGTGCTCAGGCCTTGCATGGCTTCGAATCGATGATCGCATGATTCACACACATATTCGTATAAAGGCATGATGACGCTCCTTGAAGAAGATGTTGTTACGAATTGAATGAATAATCGTGTCAAATTATATAGTAGGAAGGGTCTGTGTGGCCAATAGCTTGGAGGAGTATTCTCTAAATATCTCTACATACACTAGGATACAAGATCTTGACGGATACTAGTCAGTTCTATAAACTTAATTTTTTCCTTTCACTTTGGAGGATCTTGAGATGTCGGTGCTTATTCGACGGTTTAAATTGCCCACGGGAATGATGAAAGAAGAACGCATTGATGAGCCTGAACGCATTGAACGGTATATGCAGTTCTTTGACAGAGAAGGTAAAGCAAAGCTTGACGCTGGGAAAAAAGTCTTTATCGAAAAGGACGAATGGCAACTGCTTGAGGATTAACAACACTCTTCCCAGTCCTTTCCCTTCCAAAACAGTGCATTCCTCCAAGTAGATTTGAATAAGCTCTTTTATTTGCTAGGCAGCAAATAAGGAGCCCTCCTTTATAGGTGGAAATAATAAAATGGGATATTGGATACATTTAAAACGATCTCTGGATCAGGCCATGATTCATCGTGACCGTTGCTTGGAAATTCCTTCCAATCCTCATCGTGCTGATTACTGGGTCGGAGGTTGGGAAGAATATCCAGATAAAGATACGGCATTAGAAGCTTTAGAAAATACTGATACCGCTTCTCAGCTTCGATGTCCTGTCTGTAAGCCGTGACTTTCCCCGGTGCTCGAGTTTTCAGTCATTCCAATATCTTTTCACAAAAAGTATTAAAAAAGAGGCCCATTCATGGCGGAAAAGTTTGGGAATGCCCGATGGGTCAAAGAAGGCTTCTTCGATAATCGGACTCCAGATTCTGTGGTTGGGCAAGTAACCTTTGCCGCTTTAGGAACAGTCGATTTTTGTCTTGCTGGAGGACTGAATGGGGAAATTGCCGGGAAGGTCATTCAGTTTCGCAATCCAAAATTTCTTGATGATCCGTATGCCGGTGAGTTGTTACAAGATTTTGCCATTCCGCAAGTCGGGAAAGTGAGCTTGCTCTCATTTGACCCACATCCTCTCCTTTCTCCCCATCCATACTTTGAATGGTTCTCCCTCGACCAACAACATTATCGAATCGAACTTGAGCCGAATGATGCCTGGGTGCTGGCGGATTCAGAATTGGATTCAATAATGGGAGTATCCCAACGTATTCACGAAGCCTTAGGCCCTCGCTTAGGGAATTCTCCCTCTTAACCGTTAGCCTAAATTTTAGAAGGACCGAGACCTTAAGGCCTTCTTTGCTATTTCATTGACTCCTTTTTTGGTGCTTCGTAGAATGTCCTCATGAATGATCGGTTTTTAAAAGCCTGTCTTCGCCAACCCGTGGACCGGACACCGGTTTGGTTTATGCGGCAAGCGGGGCGGTATATGGCGGAGTACCAAGCCATTCGTCGCCGGCATTCTATTTTGGAGGTGTGCAAAACGCCAGCCCTGGCAGCTGAAGTGACGCTCCAGCCCATCCAGCGATTTCAATTAGATGCGGCCATTATTTTTGCGGATATTTTACTGCCGTTAGAAGCCATGGGGCTTCACCTGGAATTTGTCGAAGGAAAAGGCCCGGTCATTGATAATCCTATTCGCGGTGAAATGGGCATTGTGGAACTTCGCACGGTTGATGGCGAAGCATTTGGCTATGCAGGGGAAGCTATTCGTCAAGCGTTAGAAGCCTTAGATAACCGAGTTCCGTTAATCGGGTTTGCCGGTGCTCCCTTTACTTTGGCCAGTTATGCCATTGAAGGGGGCAGCTCACGGGATTATGCTCGAACCAAACAACTCATGTTTTCTCAGCCAACAGTCTGGCATCAATTATTGTCGAAACTTTCGGCTGTGGTTGTCGAGTATTTGCGGGTTCAAAGTCGAGCGGGAGCCCAAGCGATACAACTCTTTGATAGTTGGGTCGGGTGTTTAAGCCCTGGAGACTATGAAGAATATGTCTTGCCACATGTCCAATCCATTTTTTCTGCCCTCCGGGTTGAAGGGATTCCCCTTATTTATTTTGGAACGGGTACCACAGGTCTGCTGCCATTGATGCGCAAAGCCGGAAGTGATGTGATGGGATTAGATTGGCGAGTTCGATTGGATGAAGGCTGGAATCTGGTTGGCCATGATATGGGGATTCAGGGCAATCTGGATCCTATGGTGTTATTTGCATCAGAAAAGGAAATTGAACGTCGGGTGCGAGACATCATGCAACAGGCCGCAGGGGGTCCAGGGCATATATTTAATTTGGGACATGGGATTCTTCCAACCACGCCATTGCACAATGTTGAGTTTGCCATTGATTGTGTGCGTCGTTTTTCAAATGACTCGTATGCCGCTATTTAATTAAACTTATTCTTTCCTCACACTCGTTCATTTCGGCAACCATTCTTTTTCTCTTCCACTCAATAGTCATCGTTCGGTAAATTTTAAAAGACATGTCCTCAGCTCCCTTCCATGTCGTTATTATTGGGGGAGGGATCTCAGGACTCTCAACGGCATTTTTTGTCATGGAGGAAGCTAAAAAAAATCAGCTTAATGTTCAATGTACAGTCGTTGAGCGTGATGACCGCTGGGGTGGAAAAATTCTGACCAGTAACACACAGGAGCTTCTCATTGAAGGAGGCCCGGATTCTTTTTTAACCTCGAAGCCGTGGGCAATGGAATTGTGTCGAACCTTGGGCCTTGAGGATCAGCTCATTCCGACGAATGCAGAGAATAATAGGACATTTTCCTTGTGCCGTGGAGTCTTACGGGAATTGCCTCAAGGCCTATTAGCCTTTCGGCCACAGCGAGTGGATACTCTGGTTTCTGGAGGGCTGTTATCGTGGCGAGGTCTCTTGCGTATGGGTGCAGAACGGTTTTGGCCGAAATCATCGTCTTGTGACTCGGATGAATCATTAGGGAGTTTTTTTCGACGACGGTTTGGGGTTGAAGCCTTTGATTATCTCATTGAACCATTGGTTGCGGGCATTTACGCAGGTGATGCTGACGAACTGAGCATTGAAGCCACATTCCCGCGGTTTCGGGAATTGGAACAACAGTATGGAAGCGTGATCAAAGGGATGCGCGCAGTTCAAGCGAAAGCAGGGATGGCTTCGAAATCTCCCGGTTCACCATCCTCTTTATTTATGACGCTTCGGAATGGTTTAGGTGAATTAATTCACACCTTAATTCAGCGATTAACTGACCACGGCGTTCAGCTGATGACTGGTTCTGGCTGTCGAGAAGTTCAAGGACCCGCTCAAAATAAGGAGGCGTTTCAGATCACCTTAGAAAATCGCACTCTACTGACAGCTGATGCCGTCGTTCTTGCTACTCCCACCTTTCAGACGGCGCAAATGATTCGCACATTTCAACCGGAGGCGGCTGGTGTATTAGACGAAATATCCTATACGTCGACGGCAACCATATCCATGGCCTATCCGACCGAAGCTGTTGCGGGACACATTAGAGGGTTTGGCTTTGTCGTGCCTCGAAAAGAACAGCGGCCGCTCCTGGCCGGCACCTGGACGTCTCTGAAGTGGCCTTACCGAAGTCAAAAAGAAGTAACCCTTATTCGCTGCTATATGGGTGGACGGGGCCGTGAGGATGTTCTGGAAAAGAACGATGCGCAACTGGTGGAATTGGTCCGCCAAGAACTGCAGGCAATTGTTGGCATCACCAGCCCCCCCAACTATACAGAAGTGCATCGATGGGTTCGGGGAATGCCTCAATATGTCATGGGCCATCAGGCCCGGATCGCCAAAATTAAGGATTTATTGTTGCCTTGGCCAAAACTCCATATCAGTGGAGCAGGGCTCTATGGAATTGGTATTCCTGATTGTATTCGAGAGGGTCGTAGGGTTGCCGATAGTGTTATGCAGTCATTTCGCCAATCCATGACCATAGCAACCTGATAAAATTGTTCACACTTCGGGGCTGTTGAATATTATCACTTGCATAGCCCATAGATGCCCGAGGTGCGATCGACGTCAGCAACCAAGGGAATGTCAAAAAAACATGCCCCCGCGAAGGCGGGGGTCCGTCCAGCAAGGCCGCAGCCTTTTTGACGCG
>CBDUWS010000186.1:0-4416 GCA_965370985.1 uncultured bacterium | reverse complement strand
TTGGATATCATGTTGAAAAACGAGAAATCATGACGACGGCATCGTTGCGTGTGGGTGTCTTGATGGGCGGCTCATCTGCAGAACGAGATATTTCTCTGAAGACGGGCCGGTCTATCTGTGAATCGTTACGCCGCCGTCGATACATCGTGGCTCCTATCGATGTTGACGCTAGTTTGCCTCAGCAACTTCGTGCAAAAAAAATTTCTGTGGCTTTTATAGCGCTACATGGGTTGGGTGGGGAAGATGGCACGGTACAAGGATTATTGGAAATCATGAACATTCCGTATACAGGATCGGGGATTTGTGCCAGTGCCGTGTGTATGGATAAAGGATTGACGCGCGTGATTCTCCAAGCTGCAGGAATTCCTGTTCCAGCTGGAGAAATATTGCGGGCTCCTGGGATACCCCCTCGTCCGCCAAGTAAATTGGGTTGGCCTGTTGTGGTCAAACCTTGCACGGAGGGGTCAAGTATCGGTGTCTCCATTGTGAAGAAGTCGACTGAGTGGAAGAGAGCAGTGACGAAGGCGTTTCGTTATGGACAACAGGCCATTGTTGAAAAATATATTTCTGGCCGTGAAGTGGCATTCGGTGTTTTGGGAACCACCATTTTCCCTGGAGTCGAAGTGATTGCACCCGGCGGGTTTTACGACTTTCGGGCGAAATATGGCAAAGCGGCGACTCGCTATCTCTGCCCCGCTCCGCTGTCTTCTCGATTGGAGCGACTTCTGCGTGAACTGAGTGTCCAGGCTTACCAAGCTTTGGGATGCCGGGGTGCCGCTCGGGTCGATTTTCGGATTCATCCCAATGGACGTCCGTATGTTTTAGAGTTGAATACCATTCCCGGCATGACCGAACGTAGTTTATTGCCGATGGCGGCGGCTCAACAAGGCATGACGTATGATGATTTAGTGGAAGCGATGTTACATGCGGCTTTGCCAAAAGATAGTCGATCCGCTGGTCAAGCGATGACGATGGAAAAGGGAACGAAATGATGGGTGTGGGAAACGCCTTGTCCTCGCAACGGCCTCGGAGCAATCGGCCGCTTAAACGTGGGGGTTTGGTTGGGAGGAAAGAAAAAAAATGCAATCGATCGCCTGTTCGACGTGTTGTTGTGGGAAGTCTTCTTGCTTGTCTGATTGTTGCGATCGTGATTGGTGGACGATCTGTGGTCGAGTCGGTGAATGAATGGACCGAAATTCAACAAATCACCATCTTGGGCTTGGATCGTCTCTCACGAGAAGAGATTATCACCAAGCTGAATCTGCCCCCGGATTCGAGTTTGTGGTCGATCGACATCGATTACCTCTCAAGCCAGTTGGAAACCCATCCCTGGATTCGTTCTATTACCTTTGATCGCGTATTTCCTCATTCTCTGGCTGTGCAGGTTGAGGAACGGCAACCGGCGGCGGTACTAGATGCATCGAAGAAAGGCTATTTTCTTGATGTGGAAGGCCATTTATTACCGGGAGATACTGCGAAAGCGAGTCAGGCGTTGCCTGTACTCGAAGGCATCAGTTCGAAATTTTTCAATGAGCATTTAGATGAAAGCCATCGGCGTGCCAAACAGGGGATTCATTTGGCTGAATTATTGTCCGAGCATTTTTCAGGACGGCCACGAGTGAATGTGGCTCATGCGCACACGACGATTGTCGATCTTCCTCGCATTCGCTTTCATTTTGGACAAGAAGCGGAACGACAGTGGCAACGATTTTTGGTCCTGTATCCAACCGTGAAAGAGGTGTTGAGACGGAAATCGCAGGAAGTGGATTTGAGATTTGCTCAAAAGGTCATTCTTCGCAAGAGGACACTCTAAGCCATGACAAAAAAAGAACACATTGTGGTGGGGCTGGACATCGGGTCGACAAAGATTTGTGCGGTTGTCGGCGAAATTTTGGCAGACCGTTCCGTCAACGTGATTGGAATTGGCTCGCATCGTTCGACCGGATTACGCAAAGGGATGGTCGTCAACATAGAGAGCACGGTGGAATCCATCAAGCGAGCGGTCGAAGAAGCCGAATTGATGGCGGCGGTACAAATTAATTCCGTGTATACGGGAATTGCCGGGAGTCATATCGGCAGCGAAAGCGCACAAGGGGTGGTGGCACTAAAGAAGCGTGAAGTTACTAAAGCCGATATTCGGCGTGCGGTGGATACGGCCCGTGGGTGTGCCGTGCCTCCTCCAGATCGACAAATTTTGCATGTCCTTCCCCGAGAATTCATTGTGGATGATCAGGAGGGCATTCGAGATCCATTGGGGATTGCCGGATCGCGCCTGGAAGTGGATGTGCATATTGTGACGGGAGCGGTCACCTCTGCCCAAAACCTTGCGCGATGTGTCAGCCGGGCCGGATTAGATGTGGTCGATATTGTGTTGCAACCGTTGGCGTCTAGTGCTGCTGTGCTTTCTCCGGAAGAGAGAGAATTGGGAGTGGTGATGGTGGATATCGGAGGAGGGACGACCGATGTCGCAATTTGGGTAGAAGGATGTATCCGGCATTCTGCCGTCATCCCCATGGGTGGGCATCATTTAACTTCCGATTTGGCCATTGGCTTACGAACGGCGCCCGATGATGCTGAGAAAATTAAATTGCAATATGGTGTGGCTAGTAGTCAGTTATTAAATGACGACGAAAATATTGAAGTCCCTAGTGTGGGTGGACGTCCGCCCCGCGTGATGCCCAGAAATGTTGTGGCGCAAATTCTCTCGCCCCGCGTGGAAGAAATGTTCGATATGGTTCGTCGTGAAATTCGGCGTGCGGGTTATGACGGGATGTTAGTGGCCGGTGGAGTCTTGACGGGAGGGACCTCGTTGCTTCCCGGCATGTCGGATGTGGCTGAGCAAGTACTCAATCTTTCGGTTCGGCTGGGGCGTCCTCTGGGTGTTGGAGGGTTGCGTGACATCGTGCAAAACCCGATGTATTCCACGGCTGTGGGCTTGATCGTTCATTCTGTGAGCCAGGAAAACGAATTCGAAGTGGTAGGGGCCGGAGGTGGCAAATCTAAACAATCTTCACGCTGGATGGGAGGAATGGTCTTCAAGATGAAGAGCTGGGTCATGAACTTTTTTTAACCCATGGAGGGAAAGGAGAAGTCGACATCTATGCCCCCGTTAACAACGAAACTGAAACAACAACTACATGTAACCACAATCTGCCAGAACCATGGTGGAAAGGAGGAGTCCAATGTTTTCAATTTCTGATGATGAACTCGCCACGATCAACATCAAGGTCGTGGGTGTCGGTGGTGCTGGCTGTAATGCTGTCAATACGATGATCGAAGCGGGCTTAAGTCGCGTGGAATTTGTCGTGGCCAATACGGACTTGCAGGCGCTTGGCCGTTCGATGGCTTCTTACAAAATTCAATTGGGCCCTGAACGTGCGCGAGGCTTGGGAGCTGGAGCACGGCCTGAGGTAGGCAAGGAGTCGGCACTCGAAAGTGAGACACAAATTCGTGATGCCATGGAAGGGGCGGATATGGTGTTTGTGACGGCCGGAATGGGTGGTGGAACTGGAACCGGTGGTGCACCGGTTGCGGCAAAAATTGCTCGGGAACTAGGTATTCTCACAGTGGGAGTCGTCACCAAGCCTTTTCAATATGAAGGGAATCGCCGTGCCAGTTTCGCAGAAGAAGGCATTCGTGAATTGAAGAAGCATGTGGACTCACTGTTGATTATCCCTAATCAAAAACTACTCGGGATGGTCGATAAAAATACCCCCCTTTTGGAAGCGTTTAAGATTGCCGACGATGTCTTGCGCCAGGCTATTCAAGGTATTTCCGATGTGATTACCACACCGGGTTTGGTGAATGTGGATTTTGCCGATGTTCGAACGGTGATGGGCTATTCCGGGCGAGCGGTGATGGGTATGGGTAGCGCTCATGGACCCACTCGGGCCGAAGAAGCGGCCAAGCAGGCCATTGCAAGTCCTTTATTAGAAGACGGCAGTGTGGAAGGAGCTAGAGGCCTGTTGCTGAATATTACCGGTGGCCCCAGTATGACGTTGCATGAAGTGAGTGAGGCTTCGAATATTGCACGGGAAGCGGCTGATCCTCAGGCCAATATCATTGTGGGCCAAGTGATTAATCCAGATATGGGTGATGAATTAACTGTGACGGTAATTGCCACGGGATTCGAACAGGGAGAATCAGTGTTACGGTTCCCCAGTACTCATCAGCCGACACTTGTGGTGGAGCCTGTTACACCCCCGACATTGGTTTCAGTGGGGGTGGAAACTAATGGAGAAGATGGCGCTGATGATATTGATCGTCCTACCTACCTGCGTCGGCAAGTTTCAGCACGGAAGGCCACTGAAAATGGAAATGGCAATGGGAGTTTGCTGGTGGATGACGATTGGGATGTCCCGACGTTCTTGCGGAAAAAGTCCGATAGCTAAAGTCTAGCTCAAAGGACGTATTTGG
>CBDUWS010000185.1:0-4426 GCA_965370985.1 uncultured bacterium | reverse complement strand
TTTTTTGATCATTCCCGTCTCGGCTACTGGCATTGAAATCTTCTAGGGCATATACGGACTTTTTGCGAGAAATATTCAACAGGCCCTTCTTTCATACCAACATCCAAGAATGCTGAACCAAATAAAGGGAAAAGGAGATATCCTAGGAATGGGGATGCCGCACCTTTCAGATAGCAGATCCTCATTTGAAGATAGCGTTAGCCTACAGGAACTTTTTGTGCCTCAGCAGAAGGCTTGGAAGACGAAAGCGAATACGTGCCATTAGAAGATTTCTCATTTCGTGGCAGTTCGATTACTATTGAAGTACCTTTATTTGGTTGGCTCTGGATCTTCAGACGAGCCCCAATTTGTTTAGCTCGAATAGCCATATTCCCCAACCCATGCCCCTGAGCCCCAACGAGGTCTAATTCGAATCCTTTTCCATTATCGGAAACCTCTAACAAGATTTGAGTTTCCGCAACTTTTACCAACACCTTACCTTTTTTCGCCTGGGAATATTGCACACTGTTTTTGATCACTTCACGTAAAATATGCAATAACTCCGCGCCCTGATCATAGGAAATAGAATCCTCGATCGTCGGATCGACGTGAACAGAAAATGGAAACGATCCTTCTTGGCTCAGATCTTCCACAAGAGTCTTCAGGGCAACCTCAAATTTGTTCCCTAATAACACCCCTGCTTTGAGATCTTCCAAAAATACCTGAAGCATTTTGGACATCTCTGCAACTTGTTCAATGATAAAGTTAGTGGGCTTCCCCACTTCCATGGCAATTTGTACTTGCCTCATGGTTCGAACAATCCGGTCATGAAATTGGCAGATAATGACGTTTCGTTCATCAATCACCTCCAGCAATTCTTTATTGCGTTGCAAGATTTTCAGAATGGGAGACAACATCACAATGCCTCCCAACATCAAACCTGCCACGACCAGACCTAGCATTTCCTGGAGCATGCTTAACATGGGCGGATTCAATTCGATAAACTGAAGATAGAGCCCATAAGTTTGTTGCATGGCAAGAACGCTCACAGCCAAGCCCAAAAGATTCCAGGCCAACGGTTTTTCCGTTTCCCGTACTCGCCGAATTAATACGGCAACCGTGACCCAGTGCAAGAGACAGGTGCCGATTAATACCCACAACGCCATTGGTTCAACTCCCATTCAGGACTCCTTTTCCTGATAAAACATTGCAGCTTTCCCTTTATTCTGAGTACGCAGAATCTTCATTTGCGCAAACATGCTCCAAATAAAGTGAATCCAGAACAATAAATAGATACTAAAAAAATTCGCAGTCTCGTTTCATTTGTCGGAAATTACGGGTGTCATCTTAAGACGCCTAAGGGAAAGAAACTCCAAGACCTTTTGGGTTGCATCGCTCAATAAAACAGCCGTTGTCGCTGCTACTGCTTTTCAAGGTCAAACCACAATCATAACTCGTTGTATTCCCTAGTCTTTCCAACACTCCATTTGAGGTATTTACTGTCGCTCTTTCCCTCCTCCACACTTTGCTTATGATTCGAGGAGGCTTCATCCGACTTGCTCTGTTTTTGGTCTTAGGCGTGTTTCTCTGGGCTGGAACCGTCTCAATTAAATACCCGCAGCAGGCTTCCACTGTCACAGCATCATCTGCACAAACCTGTGCAGGGAAATTCGATGGGGAGCACCTCTTAGAATATTTAAAGATGGGAACAGTCACCAGCATTCAAGATAATGGCCGAATGTTGACCATCGGCCTTTCGCCCCAATGGGCGAATCTTCCGGTCAGTGTGCAACAAAAAACATACGGCACCGTGGCCTGCTATGCTCAGTCACAGCATCGACCGTTTCAGTTTCTAGTCAACCCATAACCCTAGATAACAATTCACGAAGGCGGTGTGATTTCTTGAGATGAACGGTGAGCTTCTTCAAGAGACTCTTGATAGTATTCGTGTAAGATCTGAGCTCCTTTTTCATCCATGAGTAGGAGTTGGCGTTGGTCAAAAGTATTGGCCCAATAGAGATACTGAAACGTGTGGGTCGTCCCAATCTCAATATGCATTTCTTTTCCTTGCCCATCCGCAATCGTGGATTCCTGTTGAATGGTTTTTCGGGGAAGCGCCTCGTAGATTACCTGAGCAGAAGGAAGGTGATTTTCATAACCCGGAATGGTGTCATTTTGGGTGACATCACGAAAATTGCCCCAACAATTTTTAAGGAATTCCTCGAATTCCGAATCCGTCAGATGTCTGACCTTTTCAAGCAATTGAAAAATACGATTCCTCTCTCCTTCACTTCCGAGCAGCAACCCTCGAAATCCTGAATCGGTCTCACATAAACACCACGCGAGCGCTTGTTCCCAGACACCAAACCGAAAAGTCCATGACCCAATAGCGCCATGCTGCCCACCGACGGTCTCTTGAGATTGACTGATTCCCAATTCTCTACCCATGCGCTCAGCCATGGCACCCGTACATCGATAGAGCGTCTCTCCTTCCTCACGATAGGGATCTTCATTCCATTCCAGTGGTTCAGTGACCGTCACTCGAGATACATCATACAGGGGTCCATCAATCCTCATTTCACCCAACTCGTGATAAGAGCAGGGCACAGGGCCACAAACAAGAAAAAGCTTTCTGGTACTCAACGCACGTTGAAAAAATATCCGTCGCCCAAGATTCCACGTTTTTTCTAAACACATCAATCGTCCGGAAGGAGATAACACGTCGAGTAACGCCTCCAAGCGCCATTTGAGTCCTGTCCGACTTTCAAGTTCTTCTTGCTGAGAAATGTCATGTATTCGCTCAAAAGTCCGCCAGTTTTGGCTGGGCAAGCCCGGCTCTCGTTCGGACTGCAGCAAAGCTTGTGTCGACAGAATACAGTCATAGAAAGCGTGATTCGGAGCACTCAGGTCCAGGCTCACCTTAAATTGAACATTAGAAATATGCCGTTTTTCGGCCTCACATCGTGCGACCTCAATTGACCGGATAGATCGATCAATACCCACAAACTGGGTTTCAGGATGTTGCTGGGCAAAAAAACAGGTAAGGATTCCAACACCACACCCGAAATCCAAGACGTGCTCTGCCGACACCAGTCGTCTGGAAATGAGCGATCCAATTTTTACATAGTAGTCGAAGCGTTGAGAATAGAGGACAGAAAGAAAGGGAGGGCTGGCTAACAAATCATAGAATTGAATATCGGCTTCTTCATTTTCACCACATTGTCGTTGTTGGACCAACGACTGTAAGGCCTGCAAATCTTCTTGAGACAACGTGGCACGCTGCCAGTCATAATACGAGGCTTCGTCATGGAACTCTCGCAACCCCCATGACTGCAAATACCGGATGAGTGTCTCATCCGGTTCTTGGCGGGTTCTCCCTCCATCTTCCATCACAAATTGGTTCGAGAAAATTGATTGAGAAACGGTGGCAGTGTAAACGCTCTACCAAATATGAAGATTCATGATAAGAATAACTCGCAAGCTCTACATATTGGAATCGATTAAAACTTCGAGGATAACATCATGGCATCTTCGTAAGCCGTAGGAACGGGATGAGGGTGCTGAAGTTGCCCCGTCCCAAGAACCATGTATTTTTCAGTCGTGAGCTTCGAAAGCGTCAAAGGCCCACGCGCATGCAGTCGCCTGCTATTACTTCCAAGTTCAGGCCCTAGGCCAAATTGCTCTCCCCCATGGAGACGCGTTGAGGCGTTAATTAAGACCGCGCTTGAATCAACCTCCCGAGCAAACTGCATGGCAAATGCATAATCTCGCGTCACAATCGTATCCGTGTGTCCTGGGGAATATTTAGCAATGTGATCTAAGGCTTCCTGACGATCTTTCACCACTTTAATATTCATAGCCAATGACTGAAATTTTTTGCCCCAATCCGCTTCTTCTGCGTCCTTAATCCCTAAATGCCCGGTCATCTCCAACACACCCAGCATCGAAACTGTTTTGGGACACCCATTTAACACCACACGATATTCCTGAAGCAGTCGTCGGGTTAACCCAGGCAAAATATTTCGGGAGACAGCCCGATGCACGAGGACCGTGTCCATGGCATTCGCTGCCATGGGAGACTGAACTTTCGCATTCACCACAATCGTCTGAGCTAGAGGAATATCGGCATCCTGATCAACATAAACATGACACAACCCACCATCAAATCCAATCACGGGAACACGGGCATGCTCCACGATCCCATTTCGCAAACTCGCCCTTCCCCGTGGAATCACAGCCTGAACATATTGAGACTGTCGCGCCACTTCTAAGGCGGCATCAGGAGCCCCTCGGTCTATGAAAATCATGGCTCCCTCAGGTACGCCCTGTGTCACTGCAGCGTTCTTGAGACAACGGAACAAAGCCCCATTGGTTTGCAACCATTCAGCCCCACCTCGATAAACACAAACATTATTCGTTTTTAGACACATCCCCAAGGAATGAACAG
>CBDUWS010000184.1:0-4426 GCA_965370985.1 uncultured bacterium | reverse complement strand
GTAATGACCGGAATAGGATTGACCAACGTTTGTACTGTTTGCACAAGATCTTTGGTGGCTTGTTGGAAGGCATTGGTGGTGGTAATGACGAGTGAACCGGTATCGGTGAGTAATCGCACGACTTCGCCAAATCGTCGAATAATTTCGTCAGGTTTGATTTCATGAAGATCAGCATCCAGGCCTCGTTGGAGATTTTCCGGTGCCAGGAGATAGGCATGGCGACCTTCCGCAACTAATACGGTTTCCAATTTCCGCCCTAGGAATCCCTTTGCGGTCATGTCGGGTCCCGTGAACAGTATGACGGCGGCTCGGTGTCCATAACGTTCTGCGCGGTCTTCGGCTCCGACATCGCCTTTCACCCAGGCGGAATCCCGTTCCCGTGCTTCGGTTCGGAAATCCTCCTGTTCGTCGGGGACCAATTCGGTAATGATTCCGCCCCCTGCCACGTCGTAGCTGTCGACTAAGACGAAACGACCGGTAGTTTCAAAGTTGGCGTAGAGATCAAAAGCCAATGGAGATTTGCACCGCAAAGTAATATCCGCAACTTCGTTCCGCTGCACGGTTGCTTGTGTGTGACGGTCATCCAAATTATTGGCGTCGACGATGCGATGAATGACGGTAACTTCGCAGGGCACTTCCCGAGTGGCGAGCCGCAACGTATAGGTTCGTCGAGTTTCTAATGGCCGGTTCCCTAACCAAAAAAGGTTGGCACGAATTCGCGTGGAGACCAAGGGACGGGTCTCTTCATGCGTCGCGATGTGGCCACGTTCCACGAAAATTTGTTCATCCAGTGTGATGCCCACCGATTGTCCGGCGGTCGCTTGCGTTGGTGGAGAATCGATATTGAACGATTCAATGGTTTGGACATTGGCCGATTTATTCGTGGGGGAAAACACTAAGCGGTCGCCGATCTTTAGGCTCCCGGAGGTAATGCGTCCCACCAAGATGCGGCGTGCATCAAACTTATAGACGTCTTGGAGTGGGAAACGAAGAGCTTGTTGGTTCCGTGCGGTCTCCAAATGGAAATGTGCGAGAGAGTCCAATACCGAGGGTCCGGTGTACCAGGGTGTTTCCGGACTCACTTTGGTGATATTGATGCCTTGTTTTGCGCTGGCCGGGATAATGTATTGAGGAATGACGTCTAATTGGCTAAGAAATTCACGATATTCTTTCTCGATGGCCTGAAACG
This sequence comes from uncultured bacterium, assembly GCA_965370985.1. GTDB lineage: Bacteria > Nitrospirota > Nitrospiria > Nitrospirales > UBA8639 > Nitrospira_E. The sequence continues at coordinate 3,237 of CBDUWS010000184.1, read as the reverse complement.
TATCTTCCCGATAGTTGACTAGATCCATTTTGTTGACGACGACGGTCACTTGTTTCACGCCTAACATGGAGAGCAAGAGGCCATGGCGTTTGGATTGGTCGCGTACGCCTTCGAGGGCATCAATGACCAGAAGAGCCGCTTCAGCTCGCGCTGCGCCCGATACCATATTTTTTAAAAATTCTTTATGCCCTGGAGCATCGATAATGATGTATTGTCGGCCGCCCCAGGTGAAGAACGTTCGGGCCGTGTCGATCGTGATCCCCTGCTGTTGTTCTTCTAAGAACGCGTCGAACAGAAAGGCGTATTCAAACTCCTTACCTTGCTGACGGCAAATGGCCTGGATCTTTTCAATTTTGCCTTCCGCTAGGGTTCCCGTGTCCGCATACAACCGTCCCAGCAATGTGGACTTGCCATGATCCACATGTCCCACGATCACAATATTCATGCGTTCTTGTATGGTGGTTTCGGTCGTCATGACTACATGTATCCGTCTTTGCGTAACTGTTCCATCCCGCGACCCTCGTCTTGTGCTCGTCCCGCTCGTTCGGCCACTTTGCTGTTCCGCAATTCTATGATGACTTCATCGACGTTTTTGGCCGTGGATTGAATGGGAGACGTACAAGGAGCACATCCCAGGCTACGGTAGCGTTTCCCGGTTCCTTGATCCAAATAGAGGTGTTCCAAAAATGGGATATTTTCCAGTTTGATGTATTCCCAGATATTGATTTCCGTCCAATCCAAAAGAGGATGGATGCGAATATGGGTACCGGGGGGAAAGGATATTTTGTATTGATCCCAGAGTTCGGGAGGCTGATCGCGGAAATCCCAATCATTGTTTTTATCGCGTGGAGAAAAATAGCGTTCTTTGGCACGGGTGGCATCTTCATCAGATCGGACGCCCAAAATAATCCCGGTGTAGCCTTTTTCGTCCAGTAAGAGTTTCAGGCCTTCTGTTTTTAATGCGGTGCAACATGCGATGCGGCCTTTTTCGTGGTTCATCCCTTCGGCGAGGGCTTGCTTGTTTTGTCCTACAACCAGGTTCAACCGCCATTCCCGAGCCAGACGATCGCGGTATTCGATCATCTCGGGAATTTTGTAACTGGTATCCACATGCAGCAGAGGAAAGGGCACATGCCCAAAAAAAGCTTTACGCGCCAGCCACAACAACACGGTGGAGTCCTTCCCCATGGACCAGAGCATGCCCAGGTTGTCGAAATTCTTATAGGCTTCGCGAAGAATATAGACGCTTTGGTCTTCTAATTGTCGAATGTGTTTCATGCGGTAACCATGGGGGAAGAGAGGGAGTCAGGGCTTTGGGCCGTATGAGCCTGTTTGTTGATCAGATTCTGAAAGAAGATGCCTACCTTTCCAGAGTCGAGCATGTCATGTGCCAGAGGTGTAGCCTGAGCCAAGGACGAAGCCAGTCCGGCGGCATAGATGAGTAACGCGGCATTGAAAATGACCCATGCGCGTTGATCGCCGCGTTGGCGATTTTCTAGCAATTGGATAATCACATGGGATTCGTGTTCCGGACTTGCTGAAGATGCGGTGGTCTCAAGAGAGCCGACTTTAGCGCTCATGGCCTGGAAGGGGCCGAATCGAAAGCCGGCATCTTCTGGGCGGAACATCAATGTCGAAATGTGACCACTCCGTAGTTCACGGGCTGCAGAAGAGGCCGACAATGAGAGCTCGGGAAACCCTTCCACCCCTTGAATAATGAGGGCTCGTGGGGTTCCCAGCATATCTAGCGCTTCTGCCATTTTATTGAGATAGGGGGGATGAGCAATGCCAATGACCTGTGATGGAAGCCGAGCGGGGTTGAGCAGTCTGGCCACTTGATGAGACAGATTTTGTAAGCCAAATTCCTTTCGCAGGTCTAACAGTTTGGCTAATGGGGCGTGGTATCCTGCCAGGTCCATATATACCCAGGAATGCCGGGATCCTTGCTCAATTGCTTCATGGGCTGACTCGGCTATGGGAAGCTTCAGATGCTGCAGGACTTGAGGCAGGTCATAGTCCAGGGTTGGGTTCTCGACCCCATGCATGAATATTTTTGCGCCGGCCGCAGCGGCAACCAGGGAGGCTGCAATCACGATATGAATTGTATTGTGTTTCTCGGCATAGAGGGGAATATCGACCATGTGCGTGGAATCGGGAAACTGAATCGGTGAAGCGCACGTGCGGGCGGTTGCCGTAAAGGCTGCCAATTCTGCAATGGATTCGGTTTTGATCCGCATGGCCATGAGAAAGGCTCCAATTTGGCCTGCTGTGGCTTGTCCCTCGATAATCGATTTCAGGGCGAGCTTGGCCTCTTCCCATGTCAAGTCCTTGGCGCCTTTTAGCCCCTTGCCAATTTTGGCAATCATATGGTCCATAGAAATTTGGCTGATCAAAATGTCAACACCTGGTCAGCGGGGAGAACCGCTTCCTTCCAAAAGGCCTCGGCTGTTTGGACTTCGTCCAATTCTGGAATGAGATCTTCAGGTTTGATGTCAAAATAGCGGAGAGAATCTTTGCAGACAGACAACTTCACGTTTCCGTTTTCTTTGGCATTCTGGAGAAATTTCGAAAGATCAGCTTTGTTTTCTTGTCGTAGTAGATCTCGAACGAAAGCCTCACGTCCTTTGTAGTCGAGGGACATCGTGAGTTCAGTGATTTTGGTTTGGCTCATGCGGCCTGCCGCCTCATCTCGGAAATAACCACTTACTTCTATTCCACTGGCCGCAGCCAGGGCCATCCATTCGCATGCTTGAAGAAGGTTGTTGAATCCACCTCGAGTAACAATAACCGCCACTTTTTTCACTGATTTCCTCCGACTCTCATTCTGTCTGTGTGGTGAATGATAATGCTCGGCGCCCGATTTTTCCTAGCGATGAAGCCCGCATTCGGTCTTGGTCGAACTGTTCCATCGCCCAGACCGGGGATCATCGCCAGGCATTACAGGAGCGGTGCAGTGGGTACAGCCAATACTCGGGAAATGCTGATCATGGAGTTCGTTGTACGGCACCTTCCGGGTACGGATGTAATCCCAAACCTGATCCCATGACCAAGTGGCCAGCGGGTTGAATTTTACCAAGCCAAATTTGGCATCCCACTCCACAATGCCGGTATGAGCACGACTGAGAGATTGATCTCGGCGGATCCCTGTGATCCATGCGGCATGATCTTTGAGAACACGGGTTAACGGTTCGATCTTGCGGAGTTCGCAGCATTGGTCAGGGTTTCGCAACCACAGGC
>CBDUWS010000183.1:0-4455 GCA_965370985.1 uncultured bacterium | reverse complement strand
GCGGCTTGCTCTATGGCCTTAATTCCGTCGGTCATTGAAAACCGGCTGTGAATGAGTGGCTCAACGTCAATCATACCGCTACCTAATAAACGAAGCGCCGGGGCGAACGGGCCGCAACGAGAGCCAATCACGGAAATTTCATGAATGACTAATTCCGTCATATTGACGAGTATTTCCCCATGATACGTTGATTTGAGCACAATGGTTCCGCGTGGTCGGATGAGTGTTGTCGCCATGGTGAGCCCCTGAGGACTTCCCGTCGCTTCGACGATGATGTCGGCACCTGGAGGGATATCTCGTATTTCTGATGTCACCGCAATGCCTTTTGGCGCGAGCCAGGCATGATTTTCACAATGTCGTCCTAGAAGTGTGATTTGACCGCCGGTCAGGGCCAACACTTGTGCGCAGAGCAGGCCTAATTTTCCATCCCCGATAATGATGATTCGATCTGTGGGTTTGATAGCCACAAGTTGTGGAATTTCACAGGCTGCAGCCAGGGGTTCAATGAACACGGCCTGCTCATTGGTCATTCCATCAGGGACGAGATAGAGGTTGTCAACGGGAAGCGAGAGATAATCCGCAAAGGCCCCGTCGCGCCCCATGATTCCTAATGTGGTTCGATTTGGGCAATGCGTTGGGCGCCCATTTTGACATGTGGGGCAGACACGGCACGCGGCATTGATTTCCCCGACCACTCGTTTTCCAACAAGTGAGGAATTGCCTGGTGCGTGATCAACGACACCCACGAATTCATGACCCAGCACTCCCTGGAAATCCATATAGCCTTTGACCAAATGCAAATCCGTTGAGCAAATTCCCGCTTGCAAGACTTGGATGATGGCTTCCTGTGGTCTGGGCGCCGGTTTCGGTCGATCCGTTTGCAGACTAAGCCCATGCGCAAGCACTAATCCTCGCATCGTTTCCTCACATCACCTAATGAACAAAATGATTCAGCAATAGAACCAATCTTAGCAAAATACCCCGCGACCTTCAGCAAAGGGACATAGGACGTAGAAAACAACAACGCCATCTAATATATAGTTGCCGTTTTGATGTCTCAGGGAAAGGTTTCAAAAATTTGGTCGATGATAGAACATGTATTCAGCTTTGAATTAAAAGGGGAGGTTGTCATGTTTTTAGGATTTGCATCAGCCCTTTCAGGGATTCAGGCCGGTAGTCGACTTCTTGGTGCCAGTGCCCACAATATCGCCAATGCCCAGACGGAAAATTTCAAACGTACGCGAACCGTTCTTGAAGAATCCTCGGCCGGAGGGGTGATTGTTTCATTGAGCACGGACAATCGACCCGGGCCTCACTTTACTACCGGAGAAGACCCTTTCACGCTTCGAGAAGGGTCTAATGTTGAATTAGAGGAAGAACTCATTCACACATTAGAAGCGACCCACCTTATTGAAGCCAATCTGGCGAGTATCCGGACTCAAGACCAGGTGCTGGGCTCTTTGTTGAATATCATTAAATAGCCGAGATATACCAAGGATCGGTTTTTATCTGAGTCAGTGCCCGATCTTCTCTCCTTTCCTTCCAAGATTCTGTTTTTCACTAACCATTGTCGAACCTTTTCAATACTTGAGTAGCTTGCTGGAATGGTCGAGAGGCCAGGGCCATTTTCTCAATCCTTTCCCTATGCTTTATTCGATTCCTGCCTCGTATGTTGGGTTTATACACGTGAAACACTGGTCTTCTTAAGCATAAGCCACTCTTGAATTCTCCCGGATTGATCGCAAAACGGGAAAATACCTAAGATTTGACTTTGAAGGTGGAGAAACAATTATTGTAGAATCAAATGATTGTATAGTTTTGGGGTCTTTAGCCTTCAAATTTGGGAACCCATAAAAGGTAGGAATCCTTTAAAGTTTGTCTAACACCCTCTTTTAATTACATTTTCCTCAAAACAGGAGATTGGGATAATGCATATGTCACGGATGTTTTCCGGCACCACACTGCCGTTAGGGATTGCCCCCTTTAAGAGATTCATTCTCCTCTTGGTAAGTCTTGGCCTCGTAGGCGGGTTATGCGGCAATGGTTGGTTGTTTCCTGCTCAATCGCAAGCCGCTCTTCCCAGTGCCTTTGTTGAAGGCTTTTCCGAAATTGTTGAAAAAGTCGGTCCGGCGGTTGTTAATGTGGCTGTGACAGGTGGTGGGGGTTCGTCTAAACCATTGCCACCAGGGCCGTTTGGCGGTCCTCCAGGTGGTGGGCCTCCTGGGCGTCCTCCAGGTGGGCCAGGCATGAGTGCTGGCTCGGGAGTGGTGATTGATCCGAGAGGCTATATCCTCACTAATAATCATGTTGTCGAAGATGCCAATGAGATAAACGTGACGTTTAATGATGGTCGGGAAGTTCCTGCGACGATTGTGGGAACGGACCCCAAAACAGATTTAGCGGTGATTAAAGTCAAAGTTGAAAATGAACAACTCCCTTCCATTGCGTGGGGAAGCTATGACACCCTTCGGGTGGGTGATGTGGTCTTAGCCTTGGGTAGTCCATTCGGATTGAAATCATCAGTGTCATTCGGGATTATCAGTGCATTGGGGCGTGGGAGTGTTGGCATCACAGAGTACGAAGATTTCATTCAAACCGATGCCGCTATCAATCCAGGAAATTCCGGGGGCGCATTAGTTAATATGAAAGGGGAACTCATTGGCATCAATACCGCCATTTTTTCCAGAACCGGTGGGTCGGAAGGCGTCGGATTTGCCATTGCCGTGAGTATTGCCAAAGATATTACGAATAGTCTTATTGAATCGGGAAAAGTGGTTCGCGGATGGATGGGTGTGGCGATTCAGGAATTAACGCCAGCGTTGGCACAATCTTTTCAATTGCCGGAAGGTCAACAAGGTGGAGTCCTGATCAGCGAAGTGCATGTGGATGGTCCTTCGGCAAAAGCCGGACTGCAGCGTGGAGATGTGATTCTGGAATACGGTAATGAATCCGTGAAAGACGTGAATCATCTTCGCAATATCGTGGCCCGTACGAAAGTCGGGAAGCAAAAAGAAATCACAGTGTTGCGGGAAGGGAAGGAAACCTCCTTGACCTTAGTATTGGGAGAGCGGCCGTCTGATCAGGTATTGGCGAAGGCGAGCCCTCCAGGAGAAACGCCTCCTGCCATGGCGAAACTCGATAATGTGTTGTCGGGATTGGTTGTAGAAGCTATTACGGCGGACAATCGTAATCAATTTGGTATTCCCGAAGAAGCCAAGGGCGTAGTGGTGACCAAAGTGGAAGCTGGGAGTGCCGTGGAAGCCGCGGGCATTCAACCTGGCGACCTCCTTCAAGAAGTCAGTCGGAGTGCGATCAAGAGTCTTGATGACTATCAGCAAATTGCCTCTAAGATTACGAAAGAAGAATTAGTCGTCCTCCTGGTGAATCGCCGGGGTAACAACCTTTTTGTGGCGGTCAATCCCAAATAATTTCACTATTCAATAAAGAGGGAGGCACAAGGCCTCCCTTTCTTTTCTAGCGCGTACACGAACGATATGGCTAAACAAAGTCAATGGGGTCAGTGGTTTGAGGAGAAAGTCTTTAAACCCTTGGAAGATAAGAAGATGCCCGTCATGGAGCATCTTCATGAATTCCAGCGTCGGCTGACTCGCGCTGTCGTCGTGATGGCATTGGTGTTTGTGGGAACATTTTTTTATGCCGATACGTTAGTAACCTGGCTACGTGTACCGCTTCAAAATTATTTTATTTTAGGCACCTGGGAGTGGGTGCCCTCTGATTTACCCAAAATCCCCCTGGTGTTTCTCGCCCCGGCTGAAGCCCTGTGGCAAAATGTGAAGGTGGCTGGATTATGTGCCTTAGTGCTCACCACTCCCTATTGGTTATGGGAAGTTTGGCAATTTGTGGTCCCTGGGCTTCACGCGCTCGAACGGCGATTCGTCGCTCCCTTTACAGGCATTAGTACCGTCGCATTTTTTCTTGGGTTGACCTTTTGTTTCTTTTTTGTGCTCCCCTTTGCGCTACATTTTTTACTTTCCTACGGGCTGGATTCGGGTTTTATCGCCCAAATTTCTATTGCCAATTTTGTGGGATTTATCCTATGGTTTCTCTTGGTATTTGGGCTCATTTTTGAGGTGCCGCTAGCCCTGACGCTGATGGCTAAATTAGGATGGGTGGATGCCCCGTTGTTGAGGAAATATCGGAAGTGGGCCTTTCTGGGCTCCTTTCTTTTTGCTGCGATTCTAACCCCGACTCCTGACCCTTTTAATCAATGTATTATGGCGCTGCCCATGTATTTCTTTTATGAAGTAGGAATTGTCAGTGCCCAAATATTTGGGAAAAAGAAGCCAAAGGAAACCGATGATGTCGCTCCGGCAGGAACATCGGGGCCTGCAGTCTCTCGGCCCGTCATTAAACCAGCAGGGGTGGTAGCTGGGGGAGATGATGATTATGTGAGCGTACCAGACTCCGGTCCACGTTAAGTGCGGAGAGAGGATA
>CBDUWS010000182.1:0-4485 GCA_965370985.1 uncultured bacterium | reverse complement strand
CTCTCTTTTGAGATACCATAAACTGCATGTTAGGGCAAGAAAAAACCCTTACACACTTTCCAGGGTAGGGTTGCCACTCCCATAGCCAGAAAGACCATCAGGAATTACCAGAATGCGCTGATATAAAATCATCATAATTGTGACTGTTCATGAATGAGGTTGCACCACATCGCAACAGCTAAAAAGCCCTCAATAGTCCCAATTGGTCATTGGTAAAAGTTCCATTTCCGTTTTATAATGAAAGGAAATCAGGGAAATGTTAAAATCCCATCTGGGATCAAGTGGAGGCGAAACCCCCAAGGACCCCAGCTTTTTCTTTCATCATAAAAAAGGAGGCATCATGGATTCAGATACACGAGTGATTCTTTGCGGAGGCTTAGCCCTATTCACGGGCATTCTTTTAGGCACGGGGTTAGGACTCTTGATGGCGCCACAAACAGGTAGGCGAACCCGCCGGCAAATCAAAAACTACTTGAACGATACTAGCGAGCGTTTTTACGATCTTGCTGACGAGAGCAAGGACCGAATGTCTGAGTTTATGGATAAAGGCAAACGGTTCGTGGAAGATCGAATTTAAGAACGTAAGCAAAGCCCCGCTCAGACCTCAACCAGACAAAATTTTTCCAAATACCCCACCCACTTCTCCCTATTTGGAAGCGGGTGGGCATGAGGGGAAAAGCGTAGCAAGCTTTTCCCGAAGAAATTATCGCAAACGCATCAGTGCCATCGCTCGCCCTTCCAATTCATACACCTTTCCTCCTCGCCAGGTTTTCGGAGTATCTTTATCGTCTGTGATTGCCGTATCAAAAATCCATTCCCACGCCACGCCTTTCTTATGCGCAGGTAAAGTAAAGGGCACGGACTCATGATAGGCATTCAACAGGAGCAAGAACGAGTCATCGATAATCGGATTCCCCAATTCATCCATTTCCTCAATGGCATCTCCAGCCAATCGAATACCCAGCGTCAACAGACCTTTCCCCCAATCTTTATCGGTCATTTCCTTTCCATCGTTGGCAAACCAGGCGATATCTTTGACCTCCGAGTCCTTAATATGTTTCCCCTGAAAAAAGCGGCGGCGATGAAAAACGGGATGCTCTTTTTTGATGACAATGAGTTGCTTGACAAAATCCAGGAGTTCGGTCTGAGCCTTCGTCACATTCCAATCAATCCAACTGATAGTGTTGTCCTGACAATAGGCATTATTGTTTCCCCCTTGCGTTCGCCCAATTTCATCACCACCACATATCATGGGGACGCCCTGGGAAAGCAATAAGGTCGCGAAGAAATTCCGTTTTTGCCGTTCACGGAGCTGTTGAATCGCTGGATCGTCCGTCGGACCTTCAACCCCACAATTCCAGCTTTCATTGTCATCCGTCCCATCTCGATTGGCTTCTTGATTGGCTTCATTATGTTTCTGGTCATAAGACACCAAATCGTTAAGCGTAAATCCATCATGCGCCGTGACAAAGTTTATACTGGCATACGGCTGACGTCCGCTTTGCCCATAGAGATCGCTACTCCCGGCCAATCGAGAGGCAAATTCACCTAACAATCGGTTGTCTCCCGTCCAATATCGCCGTACCACATCCCGATATTTTCCATTCCATTCAGCCCATCCCGGCGGAAAATTCCCTACTTGATAGCCGCCCTCTCCTAGATCCCATGGTTCGGCAATCAATTTCACCTGTGATAAAATCGGATCTTGATGAATGATATCGAAAAAAGCACTCAGTCGATCCACGTCATGCAGCTCACGCGCCAACGCCGAGGCGAGATCAAAGCGAAAACCATCCACGTGCATGTCGCACACCCAGTATCGCAAGCTATCCATGATCAATTGCAAGGTTCTCGGGTGCCGAACATTTAAGGTATTCCCACATCCCGTGTAATCCATGTAATACCGGGGATTGTCCGGTGACAGACGGTAATAGGCGGCATTATCGATTCCCCGGAAGGACAAGGTCGGCCCCAGGTGATTCCCTTCTCCGGTATGGTTGTACACCACATCCAAGATGACCTCGATACCCGCACTATGCAGCGTTTTGACCATTGTCTTAAACTCATAGACTTTTCGTCCTTCTCGAGAAAACGCGGAATACCGAATATCCGGCGCAAAATACCCGATGGAATTGTACCCCCAATAATTAGACAACCCCTTATCAATAAGAAACTGGTCATTCACAAAATGGTGAACCGGAAGGAGCTCAACCGCAGTCACGCCCAACGATTGGAGATAGGCAATAATGGGTGGAGACGCCAACCCTTCATAGGTTCCCCGAAGATGTTCAGGCACATCAGGGTGGTTCATCGTAAACCCTTTGACATGCACTTCATAAATCACCGTCTGCGCCCAAGGAATTTGAAGCAGGCGATCGTGTCCCCAAGAAAACGCCTGATCCACCACCACGCCCTTCGGCACATTGCCAGCATTATTCCGTTCATCCATTAAGAGATCTTCTTTGGCCTGACCGACTCGATACCCAAACATAGCATCCGACCATTTCACAATGCCGGTGAATGCCTTGGCATAGGGATCGATCAATAATTTCAATGGATTAAAACGATGCCCGGCAGGAGGGTCATACGGACCATGCACTCGATAGCCATACAATTGCCCCGGTCGCACTTCGGGAAGATACACATGCCACACCTGATCGGTACATTCATCAAGGGGCAGTCGATGCGATTCCTGCTCTTGGTTCCCCACATCAAACAAACACAAATCCACTCCAGTCGCATTTTCAGAGAAGAGCGCAAAATTCACCCCTTCACCATCCCACGTTGCACCTAACGGATAAGGGCGCCCAGGTCGTTGTCTCATGTATTCGGCTCCATTTTCATCAACCGCTAAAAATACAAAAAGCTATACCCTACCAGGAAAATTACCAAAAAATTTCAATGATACGGTAGCAGGCCACGCAAGAACTGGGAAACCCCAAAAGATCTCCCTTGCAAATTTTCTTATAAAATTTCGTGACGAACAGAATAATCATGCTAAAATGGTTTTTTTGCCTTTATCTACTCAATTCTTTCGTAAACCATTACAACTCGTTTTCGTTCAACCATGCCACGTCGACCATCTACACGCCTGCCTCAAACACCCGAAGCACAGCCAATTGGTGCTCTAGTCACCGGTCCGTCGCAAGTCACCTTTCGAGCCTGGGCCCCATGGGTCAAAACGTTCGCCGTAGAGATTCTTGGCAGCCAACCAGAAATTATTCCCATGCAACCACAACCCTTTGGATATTGGGAAACGACGGTTTCAAATATCGGCGTCGGGACCCGCTACCAATATATTCTGCATGAAAAATTAAACCGGCCAGATCCGGCTTCTCGCTTTCAACCCGATGGAGTGCATGGCCCATCAGAAGTAGTCGACACCTTGGCCTTTACCTGGACCGACCAAGAGTGGAAGGGACTGCCGCTGGCAGACTACATCATTTATGAACTGCATCCCGGGACATTTACCAAAACAGGGACATTTGACGACATCATTCCCTCCTTACCCTATTTACGAAATGACGTGGGCATCACCGCCATCGAATTAATGCCAATCGCGCAATTTCCAGGAGCTAGAAATTGGGGCTATGACGGCACCTATCTCTTTGCCCCCCACAACACCTACGGCGGCCCTCAGGCCCTGCATCGTCTCATTGATGCCTGTCACGCAGCGGGCCTCGCGGTGGTGTTGGATGTGGTCTATAACCACCTGGGGCCGGAAGGGAACTACTGGGGAGATTTTGGTCCGTTATTTACAGACCATTACCGCACTCCATGGGGCAGTGCGATAAACTACGATGGACCTCATAGCGATGCGGTGCGGGATCTCATCATTTCCAATGCGGTGTATTGGACGCGGGATTTCCATTTTGATGCCCTGCGACTGGATGCCGTTCACGGAATTTTCGACTCCAGCGTCACACACATTCTGAAAGATATTCGAGATACTGTTCATGGGGCCGCCAAACAAGAAGGTCGAATGGTCTCCGTCATCGCTGAAAGCGACCTCAATGACGTCAAACTCATTTCGCCTGCTTCAAAAGGCGGATATGGCCTTGATGCCCAGTGGAATGATGATTTCCATCATGCCCTCCATGCCCTCATCACCGGGGAGCGACAGGGGTACTACGCGGACTTTGGTTCTCTCGATCATGTCGCTACGGCTTTTCGCAAAAATTTTGTTCTTTCTGGCCAATATTCGCATCACCGCCACCGCCGACATGGAAATTCCGCTGCCCAATTATTACCCTCACAATTTGTGGTGTTTGCCCAAAATCATGATCAGATTGGAAATCGTGCCCAGGGCGACCGTCTTTCCACCCTTATTCCTTCTTCCGCGCTGCAAGTGATAGCCGCATCTGTTCTGCTCTCACCTTTCATCCCGCTTCTCTTCATGGGGGAGGAATATGGCGAACGAACACCGTTTCAATATTTCATCGATCATGGGGATGAGCGATTGATTGAAGCCGTCCGTAAAGGACG
>CBDUWS010000181.1:0-4488 GCA_965370985.1 uncultured bacterium | reverse complement strand
CCGATAAAGGAATTGATGACTCCAAAGCCCATCTCGCCAAGTTCCACTGGTTTTTCTTCCTCTTCAGTTGCAATTTGGTCATCAGCCTGTTTGGGTATGATTTTGGCTGACAGCTCGTCTTCTAGTGCTTCGTCAGAAAGATCCATGTCATTAAGGAGGGCATGCAAGCGCTGAAAAGCCAGGATTGAACGAGCATGGGATGCCCAAGAACCGGAGAATTCGGTGTCGTTCACTCTGGTGATGCTTGTCCAGAATTTAGACTCTTCGGGTTCGGACATCGTTCCACTGACAAATGCCTCTAGTTTACCCATTAAAATTTCTTCAGTTTTTTCCAAGCCATCGTATTCGATGAGGGATCGTTCGATAGGGCGTTTGGCTAGAGTATTAAATGTCTCTCGCCAAAGATCCAAGGGTTGGGTGTTTTCATTCAAAGGAGAAGAAGTATCTTGATGCTTCTGTAAGAGGGTGAGGAATTGCTGTAGTGACTTCACTTTCCTTGCAGCAAGACTCCCTAAGGGAATCCCCCAGACATGGGCAATTTCATGATCTTTGAGCGGTAAGTTTCCTGCAGTGACGAAGTCTTGTTGCGCAATTTTATACCGGCGTCGAAAAATGGCCCGTCTTCGCAGTAAAGCTTGGAATTCCAACAAGAGTCGTTGTGTTTTATAGTCTTTTTGAGGAATCTCCTCATGTTCCCAGGCCCTATCCAATTTACGAAGTTCCTGACGGAGGAGGACAGAGGGAGCTTGGCTTTTGGTGGTCTTGAGAATATCTTCATCGACCTTAAAGTCTGAGACGAGAATGCGTTCGGCAATGCGAAGTTTTTGATCCAAGATGGCCAAAATTTTTTTCAGAAATTCAACATGCATACCTGGCCGTTCGCGTTTTTGACGGTAATAGCCTTTGTATTGATTTGAACGTGATGTCACATTTTGTACGGCTTCCAAAGAAATGGTTTTCCCCTGTGGTTGTTTCCCGGCTAAAAAGCGGGAATCGGGTTGGTCCGTCGCCATATAATCAATCTCTTCTTGTGTGACATCTATGTATTGCAGTAAGAGAAGCTGAATCATGGTCCGATTTTGGATCGGAAGGGCTTGAATGGCTGATTCGATATGTTCAAATTCAATACAAATAGACATGAATCATTCCTAGGTTGATGGGGGGTATTCTAAGATTAAGATGATGAACCGGATTCACTCAATGATTCTAAATAGGTGGCGGCATATTCACGAAGTTGTTGAACGGTTCCACTGGCAAAGAGCTCTCTTGGGATGGGAACTTTCACCAATTTCGAGACATCAGCTCCCCGTTCGGCTGCCCAATCTTCGTCGACATATAAGGTGACCGCTCCATCTGGCTCACGACGCACGAATAAAATATTTTGTTCTTCTTCCATGGGTATCCTCAAAAACTATCAAGAAATCATGGAGTTGTGATAGCACACCGTTCAAAGGGCTGTCAAAAGATCAGCTATAGCTATACTGATTACCATAACAGTTTGCAATAGAGTTGAGAGTGAATTCAAAAATCACAATAAATTCAATAGGCAGGGAATGATGACGAGGCAAATTTTTATAGACAATGGCTGCTGGACAAGTAGTGGACCATAAGGCGATTACTCCAGAAGACAAAAAGGCAAAAAAATGCACTGGCTACAGAAATTATAGCCAGTGCATTATACTCAAAAAGTATCAGGCTCGGTGTTCAATCGATAGGCAAGCGAGTTTTTTAGCCTCCCAGGCCCTCCACCACTTCCTTCATGCTTTTCATAATACAGGTAAAAATCGGGATGTCTCGTTTGACGTAACGGCTACCCTCGGTTGAGCGTAATTCCATCACCAAGTCTAAAAAATCTTGCGGGGAATCGGTTTCAAAGGCGACCACGAACTCTTGATCGTCTAATCCAAAAGAATAGGTAGTGTTGAGCTTGACGGAAGGGTATTTGTGGCCAATCTCAATATGTTCATCCATCATGCCTTGACGGGCGGCTTTTGTGAGCAAGTACCATTCTCTGGTTTTTTCAAAGGGGTACACAAAGATGTATTTCGCACGGCCTGGAGAAATTTTCAATCTTCGACTTTCTTGCCCTTCGTGCACATGGTGATCCACATAAATGGACCGTTTTGTCATGGAAAGGTAAGAGTATGGATTGGTAAGATACTGTCCCAAGCCTGTGGCTAGGAGCTTTGAGCTCATTTCTTGGAACATTTCCAATTCATAACTAATCCGCCACAACAAAAAGTCGCAATCGCCACGGATGCCTGTCGTGGTATAAGGGACAACGATGACCTTGCCAATATATTCTTCAGCCGCGCGCACAAATTCTTGCTTGCCAAGGTCCCGCTCTTCTTTGGGAAGACGTCTCCACAAGGGGTCGACTTTATAGAAACTGAAATTGACGAATTGTTGTTTGGCAGCCTCTTCGGCACCAGCCATAGTGGACCTCCCGTGGAAAGAAAAACCTGTGTATTTTTAATGACTTAAAACTAAAACGGTGAGTATTACCATCGACGTCGTAAACTTGTCAATGAGGATTTGTGCTGAGGTTCAGTTCGTTTTTGGTGGAGAGCTAAACTTTGAGGGAGGAGTTTTTATGATTCGGAAAAATGGGTAATATATGCGGATGGGTAGGGGGAAAAGGTCAGGCGAAATGGAACCTGTTTAATGAAAGTTCATGTGAACCTTGAATTATTAAATTGCCTGAGATCCACTTGTATGGCGTTGGTTTTGATCCTCTCCGCCACCGTGAATGCTCATGCGATTCTTTTGCACTCCAAGGGCTTTTTGGTGACCAAAGTCAGTGGGCTTGCCGTGATGTTTGGTCACTATGCTCTACGTGGTGAACAGCCAACCGATCAAGATATTCAGCGAGTATTGGAAGAAGACGCCTTACAGGTGGTCGTGACGGTTTTTGGGAATACTCCGGGCTTTGCGCGAGATAGTTATCTGCTTCTTAAGCAGAATGATCAGATGATTAAGCCCGATCGCATTGGCTTTGATGCGCGTGCGCGGTCTGTTGGGCATGGTTAAGGGGTTCCCGTCTTCCGTGCAAAAAATGGTGGTTTATTCTCTTATGGCACATTTGAGCCAGAACCACGTGCGACTTTGTTAGTCTTTCCAGGGGCGGGTGGAGAGATCAGATTTTATTTGGATTTGTCCGCGATTCCTTGAATGAGTGCCTGAGTAACAGATGGGGTCCTTCTCAAGATGAAACCTCTATGTGCTGATATCCTTGCAATCGGGTCGGAGTTGCTTCATGGGGGACGAGGCGAGAGCAATTCGCTATTTATCGCCGATATGTTGGCTTCCTGCGGCATTAGAGTGAGCAAAAAGATGGTCCTGAGTGATGAACTGACTGATATTCAGGCGGCACTCAAGGCTTCTGCTAAGAAAGTGGATGTGGTGATTTTGACCGGTGGCCTGGGATCCACCGTCGATGATCGTACACGCGAGGCAGTAGCGACGGCATTTGGTTGTCCACTCGGGGTTCGCAGAAAAGCTCTCCAGATTCTCAATCGGCAAGTACAAAGTCGAGGTCGGATGGTCACGCCCCTGTTGGCCAAACAAGCACTTATACCGTCCGGTGCGACCGTCTTGGACAATCTTGTGGGGACGGCACCCGGGTTTTATGTTCAGGTGGGGAAAGCCCATGTATTTGCTATTCCAGGTGTGCCTCGTGAAGCAAGGGAAATGATGGAGCTCCAGGTCCACCCCATTCTGAAAAGAAAGCTGCGCGCGACAGTATTTCTCTGGTCGCATGCATTCAATACGATAGGTGTACCAGAAACGGATATCCAACAACGCGTGGTTTCTCTATTCAAAAAATCTTCAGCTATTGCCCTGAGTTTGCTAGCCTCGACACAAGGGGTGAAGGTGACGCTGAGCTGTTGGCGCTCAAAGAATCAAAAATCCACAAGTGCAAAGACCCCGGATTTTTTCCCAGAAGGGGATATCCTCATCAAACAGTTCAGGAAGGCGTTAGAACCTTGGCTATTTTCTGAAGGTACACAATCCATGGAGGAGGTCGTTGGACAACTATGTACTTTGCATAAATGGAACCTTGCGTTAGCTGAATCCTGTACTGGTGGGTTAATTGCTCATCGCCTGACAGAAGTGCCGGGGAGTTCGACCTATCTGGATCGTGGGGTCGTGACCTATAGCAATAAGGCCAAGCAGGACTTGCTAGGGATTTCTCCAGCGATATTGCGAAAATATGGTGCAGTGAGTGCGCAGGTGGCAGAAGCCATGGCAAAAGGTATCCGAGCGAAAAGCCACGTGGCTCTTGGGGTCAGTGTCACAGGAATTGCGGGTCCGGGTGGGGGATCGGCAAAAAAACCGGTGGGGCTGGTCTATATGGCAATTGATGGACCTCGAGGTAGCCAGTCACAACGATGCCAGTTTTGGGGAAATCGTACTGAGATTAAATTTCGTACTTCCCAAGCTGCCCTTGATATGATCCGTCGTTATTTGCTTTAACCTAAAAACAGC
>CBDUWS010000180.1:0-4501 GCA_965370985.1 uncultured bacterium | reverse complement strand
TGGGTGATGAGTCAATTTTCACATTTACAAGGGGTTGTATAGACTTTCGTGATCCAACTGCTGTTTTTAGGTTAAAGCAGCGAGGACGGAGGTTGGCAGAGATTTGGGTCAAGGGAGCCTTCACTATTGGTCGAGAACAACGGAGCGAACTGCTTGCTTTCCTGGCAGGTTATTCGTTGCGTTTGGTATGCGTGGGCCGCAGAGGGCCATGCGTGCGAATTTAGTACAATGGGTATTCCACCGTGCCACAGAACTTCTGGCCAGTGACGATCGCTTTTCTAAACGCGCTAACAGGTTCCATGAGAAGTATGCCATTGTTCAAAGTCGTGTGATGGATTGATGGTTCATCAAGTTAAGAGGCGTAGTATTTCTACAAAGGAGAGAAAGGGAGAATGATTTCATTGGCAAGAAAGAACGTATTTGTGATTTTCACGATCTTTATGTCAATTGGAATCCTTATTCTCCTGGGAGAAGTGGGTGTCCGCATTTTCGTTGAAAACGGGAATATCACTCCTGAAGTGCTTAGAAACCAATCTGTGCACTATGAACAGGTTATCTTTGCCAGACATGCATTCAAGCAGGAAGCGCGTATAGTCAAAAGATTATTTGGCAGGAAGAAGGGGATGGTGTGGGAAATCAATGAAAAGGGATACCGGGGACCAAATTTTGAAACGAAAAAGCCGGATGGAACCACCAGAATTATTATTTATGGCGGGTCTGCTACTTTCGATACAGAAAGTACGAAAGGAGAAGATTGGCCGCATCGGGTGCAACGAATACTCCGGGAGTCGGGCTTTCCCAGTGTGGAAGTCATCAATGCCGGCATTCCGGGTCATACGGCTCTCGAATCTGTCGGGAAACTGTTTGCCGAAGGCCACGTATTCGAACCAGATTACGTTCTGATTTATCATGCCTGGAACGACATTAAATACTTTAGTTCCCCTAAGACTGCTCTGCGGACCTTACGCCCTTCTGCTCGGGGCCTTCTTGATCCTCGAATTCAGTATGCAAACTTTCTCGATCGTTGGCTCTGCGAGGGGTCCCAGTTATATACGGTTTTAAGAAGAATCTACTACAAAAAAAAATTAAAATTTGGCAATGAGGAGATGAGAGCAGCCGCGGATACGCGAAATTCCATCGAGACGCTGAGTCCAGGTGGTTTTCGACAATATCAACTGGCGATGGAAGTATTCGTGGATTTGGCCCGCAACATTGGAGCGGAACCCATTCTGCTGACTCAGGCTCGCCTAGTGCATGAATCTAATAACCTGACTCCGGAACGGGAGAAGCGCATTGATTACCATTATGTCGGATTAAACCACGATGCCCTGGTTGAGACGTTTGATAGGTTGGACAGGATTGTTCGAAAGGTGGCGGCTGAAAAAGGCGCCATGTTGATTGATGTGTCGGCCCACCTTTCCGGAAAGGAATGGGCTTTTGAAGATCATGTGCATGTGGTGCCAAAAGGCTCTGAAGCCCTCGCTCAATTCGTAGCCGATCACCTTCAACCCATACTTAAGAGCCCATGATCACGTGCTCATTATCAATCCACTTATGTATTCACCATCCGTGGCAAGTTTCATGGTTTGAGTTTTTTTAAAGGGGTTGGCCATGATGGCTCCCCACGAACAATCCTTTTTCAGTCAATGACTGAGAGGCCCCCCGGTGGGACGTTGTTCATGTTGCTTAGGTACATCCTGAATCTTATTCATCGCTTGGCTTAGGAAGAACTTGGATGATATTTCCGGTGGTGGCCCCATTAATGGTAAAGTTAGCATGGTTTTTCAGAACCTGGGTTTTACACATTCGGATGCTAGAAATTACGAGGAGAGAAACGCGAGTTGTCCGGAATTTTTCAGGAGCCTGTCTCTTAAGAATTGGTGAGTTAGGCTATGCCTTCATCCTCAAATAATGTTGATGTACCGGCCCAATCGATTCGCCAGAATCGACTGCATAAGTTCTTGCACAAAAAACTTGGAATTCCACGAAGCATTGTTCAACCGTTTCTGTCCACTTTCAAGATCCTCGGCAGTCCTCATCAATTTCGCCTGCGAAAACAATTGGCCAAGGATATTATGGCGGAGGGCAAGCGGCGCTTATTCATTCCAGAAGAAGATGGCTACAGAATTTTTGACCCAGACGATTTTCAAGAGATTGGGCCTATAGTCAGGTATTGTGCAAAAGTGTTCCAGGAATCACGGGAGACTTTTGCAGCGGAATCTCTTCAAAAACACCCTACAAAAAAGTTTCTATTTCCCATTCTTGAAGGGGTGGAATTTTTTCGCCATCCGGATCTACTTCAGCTTATGGTTTCTCGTCTTTTTTTGGATGCGGCGATTACCTATCTT
Source organism: uncultured bacterium (assembly GCA_965370985.1). Taxonomy (GTDB): domain Bacteria; phylum Nitrospirota; class Nitrospiria; order Nitrospirales; family UBA8639; genus Nitrospira_E. The sequence continues at coordinate 2,153 of CBDUWS010000180.1, read as the reverse complement.
GGAGCGGTTCCCAGGCTGGCTGGAGCAAGATTGTGTTGGTCTCCTAAAAATCAAACAAGTAGGTCCAGTCAGCTCTATCATTTTGACTATGAAGATCTGAAGCAAGTCAAGGTATTTATTAATATTTTTGAAACGAAGGAAGACCAGGGACCGTTCACCTTTCTTCCTGCCGATATATCTGAGCGCGTTCAACGGTCCATTGGTCGGGTGATTGGGCGTGTTCATGATGAAAGAATTTATGAAGGAGGTGGACGAAATCAGGAGGTGAAGTTGGTCGGTCAGGCCGGGTCCGGGGCTTTCGTGGATACTTGTCGGTGCTTGCACTATGGGAGCCGGTTGAACCAAAGGGATCGAGTTGTTCTCATTATCCAATTTCTGAAATGGCACTCATCCTACCAATCGACTGCTCCCTTTCAAGTGCCTGATGATCTCCCCGGCCTTAACCTGGACCCAGTTCAGAAACTGGCTTTAGGGATCAAGTGATTCAATGGGATTCCACGTGCTCAACATTCTTCCTGAATGGCTTGGGAGTGCCATGGATCTCCGTTTTGCAAGTTACCACCTGAAATTCTAGTCGAGTTGTGAGATTCTATTCTGGTGAAAGCGGATTTTCCAAATTAGCAAGAAAGCCCCCACCTGGAAGGGTGGGAATGAATGGCAGCCAGGAGCGAAGTGAAAGCAAATAGGTTTTTAGGGAGGAAGCCACGCATGGGAAGGCGGGGTTGTGCGCAAATCACATTAAACCTTCTTGATTGTGAAATCGTTTTCTTTCTTGGATGTCTAATGACCGGAGGGAACTCAGGCAATCCAATCTATGGCCTCACAACCTTCGCAGCCATCATCTTGAAGATCAACCACAATGATTACTCCCCCACCTAAAACACGCGATATACGCAATGCAGGAAAAATGGTATGGGGGTATAGGAAAGTCTACCATCATTTTTTTTGTAGAGGTGTTCAACCTGTATTGTGTAATAGCTTTCAGAAGAGCGGAACACACTTATTAATTGGCGTAGTCGAAAGGTTGTCTCGGTTTCATCATTATGGTCGTAAAGCCTACTGGCATTACCTCACGAGAGCCAGGGTTGATTCCAAAAAAATCTCCCAAACTTCCCAGGTCATCAATAAGTTGTCTCGGTGTCTTCAAGGAGAAATCTTTCGTGGCCACATTGCCGCCAACACAGAATTGCTGGAATTTTTTGCTCACCATCGCTTCAAACACCTTTTCATATTTCGTGATTTGCGAGATGTGGTGGTGTCCCATTTCTTTGGAATGAAGAAGCGAAAGGCTATAGATACGTGGCCTTCTCGATATTTTTATGCTTTAGAGTCTGATGAGGAACGCCTTGAATTTCTGATTAAGGGTTGGCCTGATGAGCAAATCCAGGGATTCCCACGTGATGTCGATTACCCAAATATAGGCGAGCGATTCCGTGAAAATCTTCCTTGGTTGAAGGATCCAAATTGTCTGGCTATTCGATTTGAAGATCTTGTGACTCCTGAAACCCGAGATCATACGCACACAAGAATTGCGCGGTTTTTACTGCCGGATATAAATAATGAGGAAATTCGTGAAGTGGTGAGGAAAATGCATGACGGGCATAATGCGAAAAAGTCACATACGTTTAGGAAGGGTATCCCGGGAGACTGGCGAAATAATTTTTCTGAAAAACATATTGCCGTGTTTAAAGAATTGGCGGGACAAATGTTAATAGATCTGGGATATGAACATAATTTGGAATGGTAAGGATTTTAGAGGATAACCTGTAATCTTAATTTTATGTACGGGCCTAAAGAATAGCTGGACGGGCTCGGCGGAATTTTTTTAAGGCTTTTTTAATGATATTTTTGATGCCCTTTTCTCTTTTGTCTTGAGAAATCGAATAGCTTTCCCTGTGCATAAAAGCCTGTTGAGGCGAGAGCGGAGAATATTTCTTGAGGTGAAGGAGCGAACTAATGTCTTGGTCTATTTCTGCGGGGCTAAAGCCTCCCCGCAGGTTTTGGTAATATTTATCAAATAAGGGTAATAGCTGTTCCCAGAAGGGATGAGGAGATATCTGGGTGACCGTGTCATTTCCTTGGGGTTGACGTAAAGAGGAATCGTGGCTTTCCCACCATGGGTCGGAAGCTTTGGGGTTGTTCTTGTCGGTAAT
>CBDUWS010000179.1:0-4519 GCA_965370985.1 uncultured bacterium | reverse complement strand
CGTCACCGCCCGACGAATTCGATTTTCTAATTCCCGCACATTCCCCGGCCAATGATATTGCTCAAGGGACAAGAGAGCTTCGCGAGAAAATCCAGCAACTTTCTTTTTGGCTTCGTCCCCAAAGCGCTGGAGCAGCACTTTGGCCAGCATCGCAATATCGGCTCCTCGTTCCCTCAAAGGCGGAACGGAAATCGTCACCGTATTCAACCGATAATAGAGATCTTCACGGAAGCGACCCTCTTTCATCGCAAGTTGGATGTCACTATTGGTGGCCGCCAGGACCCGCGTATCGACCGGAATTTCCACTCGCCCGCCTACCCGCTCAATACTTCGCTCCTGCAAGACCCGAAGCAATTTGACTTGTAACGCGGGAGAAATTTCACCAATCTCATCCAGAAAAAGCGTCCCGCCCTGGGACAACTCAATTCGACCGGGACGTTGCATATGAGCACCGGTAAAGGCACCTTTTTCATGGCCAAACAGCTCGCTTTCCAAGAGCGTTTCGGGAATAGCCCCACAATTGATCGCGATAAATGGCCCGTCTTTCCTATGGCTTTGCTGGTGAATAGCCTTTGCCACTAGTTCTTTCCCCGTTCCACTCTCGCCAACAATCAACACAGAAATATCAGATCCCGCCACTCGTCGAATCATATCGAATACTTTGGCCATCACCGGACTGGTCCCAATAATATCCGGCAAGTCACGCTTTTCCTCGCGCTCCAACAGTTTTTTGTTTTCTTTCTCTAGCCCAGCTAGATACCCGGCCCTTTGAAGCACAGTCTTTAAGACTTCCAAATCCACAGGCTTATCCATAAAATCATAGGCACCCAACTGAACAGCCTTTAAGGCGTTAGCTCGATCTTGATTCCCGGTGATCACGACAACCTTTACAAGGGGATTCACCCCGATAAACTGCTCTAGGGCACCTAGACCCTCCTTGACCCCATCAGGATCCGGCGGCAACCCTAAATCCAAGGTGACCAAAACCATTTTTTCCTGCTGAAGAATTTCCACTGCCTTTTCACGATTATCGGCCTCAAAGACAGTGTAAAATGGCTTCAAGCCCCATTTCATTTGCTCCCGAATTTCCTGCCTATCTTCTATCAGGAGAAGTGACGGAAGTGGAGTAGAATCCTGTGTGTTATCTGTTTTTGCCATATCACTATTGTAAAATGGTTAGTCGCTTCGGGGAAAAAATCCCGTGTTTTCCTACAAAAATATTGTTGTAAAGATTAGTAGATTCTCAGAAGACGCTCCAGCGGAGCGTCTCTACAAAGAAAAAGAATTTCGGCTTCATCCCCACCCCCTACCCTTCACTCCTTACTTCGCACTTCTCACTTCTTAACGTATCGGCGGCTCCAGCTGGAAATGTGAGGATAACTTTTGTTCCATGCCCTTCCTGGCTTTCAATGCGTATCTTCCCATGATTATCTTCAACCATTAGCTTACATTGGAACAGGCCAACCCCCAGCCCGGTTTTCTTTGAACTTTTAAATGGTTGAAACAAAGTCTCCAATCGGGTCATAGGAATTCCAGGCCCTGTATCCACAATTTCGACCTTCAGGTATTGCCCATCAAATGTGGTAGCAATATCAATACTACCCTTGCCGTCCATAGCCTGACGTGCGTTCAGGATTACATTCAACAACACTTGTTTAATAGGATCTACCTGTAACTGAAGTGTCGGGAGCTCCTTTCCCGGATGAAACGTTGGTCTACACCCTGGCCCATTGAGGGATTCGAGCGTTTCTTGAATCAACACATTCATATCGACAGTTTGAAGATTCCTCTCCCTGTCCGTATCCAGACCTTTGGATTGACTGGCCAACTTTGCCATGAGATCCATCATACGTTGAGAGGTCGTCCGAACCGTCCGCATAGCCGAGGCCTGAAATTCAGGATCATGACCATATTGTTCCGCATTCTGAACCACCATGGATAAACTGGAGGCCAAATTTTTTAAATCATGGAGATAAAACCCTGAAAACCTGTGTAAGGCTTCCCATTTAGCCGTCGCACTTCGCTCTTCAACCAATTGAAATTGTAAGATTAACATGGTGACATGATGGGCAATGGCACGAAGCAAGTCAAAATCATCGTGGTCGTAGCTTCGATCATGGAGTTCCTTGCTCAATGTGCAAAATCCAAGGAGACCTTCCTGAGTGGTTATCAGAGGAACACAGATATGCGCCTGCGTGCTTTGACAAAGTTCTCTAAGGCCGTTGTCTTCGTCACCTTCTTCATTAATCCTGAATGGGCCTTTGTTGGCAAGAATTCTTTGAACCAAAGAATGTGTTCCTGCAATTGATGGCGGCTGATCTTCAGAATTGATGGTTCGAATCTGATGGAATCGCCCATCAACATTAAACCTCTTCCAAATGGTGATTCGCGGTGCACCAAATGTCTGACTTAACCATTCCAGATAACGATCGTATACTTCTTGAGTGTCATGACAGGCCGTAAAGACTTCGGTGACTTCCAACCACTTTTGGCGGTAATCATACTTGGTTCGAAAAAAATAACGGGCGACAAATTGTTGAAGTTCCGCACGGGCTTGGCGAGACACCATCACGATCACTAACCCAATGCCCCCAACAAATACGAGTAATGCTCCAAGAGCCTCTCCAACTTCCCATCCGGTTTTTTGAATCACCTCTGCCACAATTCCGACCAGGATCAAATAGCCCCCCACACCTAAAAACGTGAGGGAGGTATACAACGCCTGATGACTGACTTGCACTTTTTGGCTGAAATCGTGGATTCGCCATCGTGCTAATCCAAAAGCAATCAGCGCTAGGGAAATACAGGCGGCAATACTCCCTACCCATGCATATGTTTGTTTCCAGACCGGAAGTAAGAGCAGTTGGCTGGCTTGAGCAATGGAAATCCCAGCCAACCCACCCAATCCGATCAGCACAAATTTCATTTGGAATCGTAGCGGGTCACGAGCCGCCCGAAGAATCTGTTCAAGTTGAGATAATCCAAGGACTAAGGCAAGGAGGATAAAACCCCAAATGCCCAATCCGGCCGGTCGCGAAAACACGATTTCCCCCTTGGGAATACGTTGCATAAACGATTCAGGCCAAGCGAAGAGGCACACACTCAAGATGATGGCTCCTGCCGCAATTATGAGAATGTTTTTGGGGGTTCTTTGATTTGAGCGAGGAGAGAGATTTTGAAGAAACGTATAGTTCACATAACCGAGTGCCACGGGGAAAGCTAATTCGCCAAATAGAATGAATTGCTTCCCAATGAGCAGATATTCAGGGAACAATACACTCATTCCATTAAGGCCATGGATCCACGCCACCACCACCATGATCAGGATCAATGGGGAAAAGACCGGACTATTGGCCTTCTTGCTAAAAAGGATACCCCCGAAAAGCAGAGCACCCCCCGCACTCAGAAAATAGGGAATCACCCACATGCTCATACGAACCTTTGGGAATTGATTGATGGCCTGGAAGTTTAAATCACGGAATGATCTGGCATGTGTTCAAGGAGGGAAGGCCAGAGATCATGTAAAAAGGCCACCCCTTGGTCCCATGCTTCATGCACATTACCATCTTTGACGGGAACGGAAATACGGACCAGAGAGCCATCCGACCGATTTTTGGTCATGGCATCCCACACAAGATAACCTTTCGCCCAATATTCACTCGCAATGACTCGCCCTCGGTCGTGATACCAGTACAAGATGACTTGTTTCTCTAAGCCTTTTTGAATAAGAACCTTATTAATTGTAATATTCACATTTCCGGTCATAGGAATCGTGAGATAATCCGCTTCCATAAACTGCCATCCTGCGCCAGGCAAACAATTTTTTGGAGAATGATACGTGGCCCCAGTCCGTTGGCTCTGATAAAACCCAACATAAAGCCAGACGGGAAGGTGTAGCCCCACCCTCTTCAACTGGGCTTTTTGATCCTCACCTTCAGACAATTCGGATTCTTCTCCGCCTTGGGCCACGACTGGCACATACACTCGCATCATATAATCGCTGACCTTGAGAACATCTAAAACCTTATCGTCCAATCCCAGTTCTCTCCCCTTCCATTCCTCGGCAAGATTCAGCGGGAACTGAGCGAACGCTTTATTGTTCATGAGCCGCTCATCTTTCGAGAATGATTGGATGAGACCAAACGTTCCCATTAATAAGAGAACAGCAATGAGAAACGGCCATTTTTTCATAATAGACAATTTCAATTTACAATCAAGGCATTTCAGAACCCCCTTCCCTCCTAGGGAGGGTTGGGGTGAAGAGCGTATTTGATAGTTCAAGAACAATACTACGACCAATTGTGCTTCACATTAAGAAACACGGGCTTGAGTTGCTGGAACCTGACGGCCAATTCTTCCTAAAATTACCCCACAGACAAATAACAAAATAAACGCCACGACAAAGACAAGCCATCCCTCAAACGTATGATAAAAGCCCTCGGCTGCTTCCGCGCCAAAAAAATGAGCCAAAATCCCCGTGCCGCTAACCCGGAGCGCATTCGCAATGATCGCAATCGGA